>JAAZYN010000529.1 GCA_014239625.1 Myxococcales bacterium
CGGAGACCGACGATCTGAGCCTTGTGGCGAACATGACCAAGCTCGAGCGCCTCGTCGTGCGCCGCACCGGCGTCAAGGATATCTCGGCGTTGGCCAAGCTCGTGGAGCTCCGCGAGTTGATCCTCGATGTCGCGCCAGCCATCAAGGATTGGAGCCCGCTGAGCGGGCTGACCAAGATCGAACGCCTGGAGGTCAACAGCGGCGAGGTCGGCGACTTGAAATGGATTCTCCCCATGAAGAACCTCACCGTGCTCAGCCTACGCAACGCTCAGCTGCGCGCCGCCCTGCCCAACATTGGCGACATGCGTAGGCTCCGCTTCTTGTCCCTCGCGTCGACGGCGACCACCAAGCTCGACGAGCTTCACACCCTCAGACAGCTGGAGCTGCTCGACTTGAGCGGCACCCACGTCAGCGACCTGAGACCCCTCAACGCGTGCAAGCGGCTGCGGAAACTCGACCTGTCCAACACCAACGTGGAGCAAGGAGAGGTCGAGAGGATCAAGCGCGTGCACCCCAAGCTTCAGGTCCGTTACGATCTCTTTTTGCAGTAGCCGTCAGGCAGGCGCCGCCATCTTCTCGAGGTGAGCCGCGCGCAGAGCCGCCGTCAAATGCGGTGCGACCACCTGAAACAGGTCCAGATCGGGCTTGTAGCGCATGACCAGCCCGCCGAGGCTGGCCAGCACGCGACCTATCATCACGAAGTGCCGCGGCACGTTCGCGACAGGGTTGTCTTTGGCCAACTGGATGGCCAGGGCGAGCTGCTCGTGGGGATCGATGTCTTGCAGGTTCGTGTTCTGTCTAAATTGCTGCAGGATGATCTCGCAAAACGTCACCAACGTGTCCATGTCCCCATCGCGCGCCTCGAAGCCGAGCTCGATGAGCAGCCGGGCCACCTCGTCGGCACGCCCGGCCAGCGTCGCTCCGACCAGCGACGCGTAAGCGTTTGCATGCCTGGGCTCGAGTCGGGCCACGGCGCCGAAGTCGAGCAGCGCGAGGCGGGGCATCCCGTCGTCGCCGTCAACGACGAGAAAGTTCCCGGGATGCGGGTCGGCGTGCATCGTCCGATGCACGAGGATCTGTTCGCAGTAACAGTCGACCAGCTGGCGGAGCAGCTCGTCACGCCGCGCCGCGCCGTCAACCCCGTCAGCCGCACAGGCATCCAGATAGGGGACGATGCGGCTTCCGTCGATCCGTCCGAGGGTGAGCACCAGCGGCGTCGAGAAGTCTCGAATGGGGGCGGGCAGGAGCGGATAGCGCCGCCCTCCCATCAATGACGTGAAGGTCTCGATGTGCTGAGCCTCGTCGACAAAATCGAGCTCGTCACGAAGGGACGCGCCGACCTCGGCGCAGATCGAGGCCATGTCCATTTGGGGCATCACCTCGCGCAGCACTTTTGCGATGACGCCCATCGCCGCGATGTCGATCTCGATGACCTCGGCGATGCCGGGGCGCTGGACCTTTACGGCGACCTGGCGACCGTCAGGCAGGGTCGCGGCGTGCACTTGAGCTAACGAGGCCGCGGCCATGGGCTCCTGCTCGAAGGTGGCGAACACCTCGGCGACGGGGGCATCGAGCTCGCGCTCCAGCAACGCCTCGACCTCGGACCACGGCTCCGGCGGGACGCGGTCCTGAAGCTTCGCCAGGGCGGTCACCCAAGGCTCGGGGAGCAGATCCATCCGGGTCGACAAGAACTGGCCCAGCTTCAGCGCCCCGCCGCCCAACTCGATGCACATCTCGACGATCCGCTCGGCGGACTCGTGGTGGATGACGGTCAGGCGCTCGGCCGCGCGCTGTGGGCGCATGCCGTGTTTCGCTACCTGATACCAGCGATATCGGGCGATGACCCCCACCGACGTCGACACCAGGGCCGTGAAACGCGGCGTCCCCCGGACGGTCGCCCGCACATCTGCGGCGGCGGCCTGCGCGGCGGTGTAGAGCGCAACAGACTCGTCGACGACGCTACGCGAATCCCGCAGCACGTCGGCGACCAACCCCTCGACGTGGCCCAGCGCGTGCTTTACCAGGGTGACACCCGCCAGCGCGGCGCCGAACGTGCGGTCCAACAAAGGGGCGACGATGGGGGAAGGATCGAGGTTCAACGATGAACTCATGCTCCGAGCTCCTTGTTCAAGCAGGGCAGACAAAGCGCCTGAGGGCGCTGGGTAGGGATGTTGGTGACCGCTACGCCGGCATCAGCACCCTTGGGGAGGATGTCATTGCACCGTTCGCACAGCGCGTTGACCGCCAGCTTGCAGGTCTGCCAACCGAACACGGCGGGCTCCACCGTGGCGGCCGGCGGGCTCGTTGATGGCGCCACGATGGGCTCGGGCCGCTCCTCGCCCTTGGCCGAACGCGCGACCGTGGCGGAGTCGCTGATCATGTCTTCGACCAGGCCGAAGGTGTGATTGAGCACATTGCGAACCAGATTGGACACCGACACGCCCAGGGCGCCGGCCCGATCCTTGAGCTCCTGATCCAGTGACTCGGGGACGCGGGTGTGTATCACGCGCTCCTTTCGCTCCTTCTTGGCCTTCGCGGCGGCACGTCTCTCCGCCTGCTTGCGCTCCCGCTGAGCCGACCGCTGAGCCTGTTTGGCCGTTCGGTCGGCTTCTCTCTCGCGGCGCGTCGCCTGGCGCTCAGCGCGCCCGTCATCGGCCTCTTTCGTAGGGGTGTCGTCGTCGCTCACATGGCCTCCGCCTGATCACAGTGTGACACATTATGAAGTACAAAGTGATACGTTTTCAAGGCAGATCTTTTGCTGACGAGAGACAACTCGCGGTGAGCCATGGGAGACTCCACCTATGGCAAGCACCAAACGCGAATGGCGACGAGGGCTGAAGAGCCTCGTCGGTTTCATCACCGACCCAAGCGACCTCCGGAACAGCTTCGACGCGTTTCTTCTGTTGGCGGGCCCGACGATTCAACGCGAGTTTCAGCGCTTCGCCGAGCACCCAGAGGGGCGTCGCATGTTGGACGCCACGCCACGGCCGGACCTCAACGCGACCCTGACCGATTTCGATCTCCTGCGATCGATGCCGGACGACAGCTTCGCGCGTGCTTATCTCGACTACATGAGCGGCGAGGAGATAGGGTCTGCGGCCTATTTTATGGAGTCCGCGCAGCTGCCCGATAAAGCCGCCCGCCTCGGCTGGAGTGATGAACAGCTCTGGTTCGTCAAGCGAATGACCAACAGCCACGACCTCTTTCACGTCCTCACGGGCTATGATCGAGAGATCACCGGAGAGGTCGGGGTGATCTCGTACACCGCCGGACACCTCCCGCTGCTCCCGGTGAGGCTACTCCTCCTCTATTTCGCGCTGCTGAAACCATCGCGACCGTTCGAGTGGGGCCGCTTCGTCGTGAACTCGTTCCGGCACGGCGCGGAGGCCCCTCCGCTCACCTGCGTGGACTATGAGTCCATGCTGCCGCTTCCGCTGAAGCAGGCGCAGCGCCTCCTCGGCGTGCGGCCCGCCGCGCAGGTCCACAGCTATGGGATCCCAGCCAAAGGCTGGCTGCTCCAGGCGTTCGAGGATCGGGTACAGCTGGTCTGACTCGTCCACGGGCTCCTCTGCTAGCCCGCATTTCTCACCAGACTTCGGCTGCAACCTTCGGATGGGCAGGCGCT
>JAAZYN010000052.1 GCA_014239625.1 Myxococcales bacterium
AAGGTTGCAGCCGAAGTCTGGTGAGAAATGCGGGCTAGAGCGGGCTGGCTAGAGCGCTCTGAGCTTCTCGACCAGCTCGGGCACCGCCTTGAACGCGTCCGCCACGAGCCCGTAATCGGCTACCTGAAAGATGGGCTCATCACCATTGGTGTTGACCGCGACGATGGTCTTCGAGTTCTTCATGCCGGCGAGGTGCTGGATGGCCCCCGAGATGGCGACGGCGAAGTACAGGTTGGGAGCCACGACCTTACCCGTCTGACCGACCTGGAGGTCGTTGGGGACCTCTGCCCAACTGTCGACCGCCGCACGACTCGCACCGATAGCAGCCCCGAGGGCGTCCGCAAGGGGCTCCATGACCTCGTAGAACCGCGAACCGTCCTTGAGACCACGACCTCCCGACACGACCACCTCCGCATCGGTGAGCTCGGGCCGCTCACTCTGGGTGAGCTCGAGAGACACGAACCGCACGTCGCTGGTGCCAGGGCTCGCGTCTACCGCGGTAATGGGTGTCACGCTGTCCATCGGCGCGGCGTCGTCGAACTCGGTCGTACGAACGGTGATCGCGACCGGGTCGGTGTGCGCCCGCACGGTAGCGATGATGTTTCCTGCGTACATGGGTCGCTTGAAGAGGATCTCGTCCTCGCCGGTCAGCGCAATGCAATCAGCGACCATACCGGCGACCAGCTGGCACGCGACGCGCGGCAGACAGTCTTTACCGAAGGTGCCCGCCGACGTGACGATGTAATCCGCCTCGGTCTCCGCCGCGAGATCCCCGAGCGCGTTCGCGTACGGCTGGGCCAAGTAGTTGGCCCAAGCATCCCCGTCGATCGTGAAGACATTGGCGGCCCCATAGCGCGCTGCGTCTGCGGCGGCGGCAGCTACGCCCTTTCCGACGACCACCAGATCATAGCCGATGCCTCGGCGCCCACACAGCTGACGCGTGAAGGAGATGACGCTGAGGGTGGCTTTCTTGAGCTTACCGCCGGAGTGCTCGGCAATGATGAGTGCGTTACCCATGTTCTCGTCCTCCTGGTCCTAACCCAGCACGCGTGCTTCGTTCTTTAGCTTGTCGAGTAGATCGTCTACGTCTGCGACCATCTGCCCAGCCTGCCTCTTGACCGGCTCTTCGAGGCTCAGGACCTCGATCTTCAAGGCGCGATCCTCCGCGTCGATCTCGAGGTCGTCGAGGGACTTCACGTCGAGCGGCTTCCTCTTGGCCTTCATGATCCCGGGCAGGGATGGGAAACGAGGCTCGTTCAGACGCAAATCCGCGGTGAGCACCATGGGCAGCTTGCAGGCGATGGTCTCGAGGCCGCCGTCGACCTCCCGGGTGACCACCGCTTCGCCGCCGTCGAGCTTGATCTCCGAGGCAAAGCAGGCCTGCGGACGCTCCATGTACTCGGCGACCAACTGACCCACCTGATTGTTATCTCCGTCCACGGCCTGCTTGCCGAACAGGAAGACATCCGCCTCCTCCTCGCCCCAAACCGTCGCCAGAATGCGCGCGGCCAGGTCGCTGTCCAACCGAGCGTCGTCATAGTCGACCCGGATGGCGCGGTCGGCACCTAACGCCAGCGCGGCCCGGACGGTCGACGTGACCTCCTCGGGCCCAATGGTCACCACCACGACCTCGCCGGAGTGGAGGTCGCGGAGGCGGAGCGCCTCTTCGATCGCGTTCTCGCAAAACGGATTGATCTTGTACTCGGCAGACTCGGTATCGATGCCGCTACGATCGCTCTTGAGCTTGATGCGCACGTCGGGATCGACGACGCGCTTGACTGCCACCAGAAACTTCACCGTTTCAACTCCTTATATTCGTTTCAAGCGCGCGGCAGGAGGCCCTGAACGAAGACCCGAAGGGTCTGCGCGCAGGCCTCATCCAGAGAGGTGAGGCGCTGGCCCATGGCCCACTCGAGAGCCAACTCGTCGAGTGCGCCAAACAGCATACGCGCCACGCGCCGGTTGTTCAGGTCCCGGACGAAGACTCCCTCGTCCTGTCCGTCACCGATGATTCGGGCGATGATCGCCAGGTACCGGCCGAATGCACTCATGTCCGTGTTACGCATGAACTTTGCGGACTGGCGGAGCTCGACCGTGATCACCTCCGCCAGAGCGGAGCTCTGACCCACCGACTGGAAGTGCACTCGTATGAAGGTGCTGAGCTGATCGATCGCTCCAACGACCCCCTGCAAGGCGTCGAGCTGTCGCCCGATGATCTCATCCATGCTGTCGACGAAGACCGACAACAGGATGTCCTCTTTGCTCTTGAAGTAGAGGTAAATCGTCCCGTCGGCGACCGACGCGGCGCGGGCGATCTGCGACACCTTGCTGTTGTAGAAGCCATTCTGAGCGAAGACTTCTACTGCAGCATCCAGGATGCGGCGCCGTTTGTCGGGCTTAGCGTTTTGGGCCATACGAATCGTCGAACTCCTGAATGAATGACCATTCAGCGGCCGGACTGTAGCGCCACTGCCTCAGCCCCACAAGCACGCTCTTCGGTTTGTGCACCGACGTCGGCTCACAGCCCTCTTGACGCCACCTACACCGGCCAGGATACTCCTTGCTCCAACTCTGGCGTAGGTGGCGATGGGCATACGACAGGCACAGCGCATCCTCATCATCGAAGAGGATCGGGTCGAGGCCGGCATCATCGCCTTCCACCTCCGCAGGGCTGGGTACAAACCATTGCTGGTGTCGAGCAGCGAGGAAGCCGCGGACGCCGTGGCGTGGGGCACACCCGATGCGGTGGTTGCGGAGCTCGGAGGCACGGGCATCAACGGCCTGAACTTCGCCGCATCCCTCGTCGGAAACAAGCTCGTGTTCGTGCTGATCTCCGACCGACCGTTGACCGCCGACGAGCAGCTGAAGGCCCTTCGCTTGCGCGTACACCACCTCGTGCAAAAGCCCGTCGATCCAGGCCTGCTGGTCGAACGCCTGGGCCGCACCACTCCCCACGAACTGGGACCACCAGAGGGCACGCCCGAAGACGAGATACCTGGATCCCTGACCCACCACTCGGTGGTCGCGCTCGTCAGAATGGTGGCCCGCCACCAGACGGATTGCAGGCTGGCGATCACGTCGGGAGACACCAGCGGATGGCTGATCGTGCGCCAAGGCCAGGTGATCGACGCGGCGCTTGGCGCCGAGGACGGACGGAACGCGGCGGTGGAGATGCTCTTGCTGGAGCAGGGGCAGTTCGTTCTCAATCCGCTCGCCGCTGGGGCGCCTGAGCTTCTACGACACGATGCGGTCAACACCGATCTGGCCACGCTCATCACCGAGGCGATGAACAGGTCACGTCCTGCTGGCAAGGACCAACGGCGACCATCGCAGCGGAGGGCCGGCCCTCCAGGGATCGCCGGGATGCCCGCCGCCGCCTCGCGACCGCTCCCGGAGCGACATCGCTCGACGTGGCGCCAGAGCGCGTTGTCCGACACCGTTCAACGCCCCCTCGCGCCACCTGTGACCCTCCCGGACGCGGCTCAGCCGAGAGGTGGGTTCAAAAACGTCAGCGCAGATACGCTTCGCTCTCCATCGCCCATCTCAGCTCCAGCTGCGCGGCCACATCTACCCGCCCCGGCCCAACGGCCTCGGTCAGCTGCATCGAACGCACGGCCAGCGCCTCAACCCTCAGAAGGCGCCAACTCCCCGCCAGGGAGCGCCCAAACGCCACGAGAGCACCGGCCGTCGGTCGATTTCCGAGCACCTACAGTTTCGAAGGCGCGACGGCGACGTCATCGCCACCAGACCAACACCAAGCCGAGGGTGCGCGCCGGAGCAGCCGCTCCAGCCCAGCGTGACGGGGACCGGTCCGGCCCGGCAGTCTCGGATACCCAACGTCCCGGCTCTGCGTCGTACGTGCGACAGCCCACCGGGCCCGGCCCAGGAACAGCTCGCGGAAACAAACCGACGACGCAGCCGCAAGAACGGCGCGGGGGTGGGGCGGCCGTCCACCTGGACGCTGCGCCCAGACGCGCGCAGCCCACCACCCGCCCAGGCGCAGCCGCATTTGGTCAGGAGCCGAGCGCCGAGAGCCGGCGCGTGTTGCCGGATGCGCCCCGGGCGCGCTTCGACCCGGCGCCGTTGGATCGGCCGCCGACAGGGATCGCGTTGCCCGCACACCCGTCGGAAGACGGCGCGCCTGTGGTGATGCCGACATCTACCGGGGAGACTCCACCAGCTGGCGGAGCGCCCGACGACGACGACGGCGGCAACCGCAACCACGCCGACACTCCCCACCGCCCTGATGCACCACGGTCGGGCACCAGCGAGCTCCGAGCGGACGCTCGAGCGTTCGAGGAGCACTCCGGAGAGCCTCACGCGCGACGGGAGGCGGAGCCAGACGACGTCCCCTCGGAGCAGAGGCCCTCTGGGCGGCTGTCGGCACGACCCGACCTCGAGCCGCGGCGGGAGTCAGCCTCCCAACAGCCAGACGGTTCGGCCCCATCCTCACGCCCCCAGCAAGGGGCATGGCCGCAGGAACACCATGGGGGCGACGTCGACAGCGCGCTCGCCAAGGTGCGGGGAAGGCTCATGCCTCGCACGTTCTTCTCGGATGGCGAGCGACCGCTGCGCAGATTGACGACCAACCCTGCGCTCAAAGCGGCGACCGACACCCCGGAGCCAACCGATCTCCACGTCGACGCACCGCAAGAGCGCGAGACGAGCTCCTCGACCCTGCACCAGGCCCGCTCTGGCGCAGAGCTGGAGGCGTCGACCACGGGTCCGCTCCACAACGCCCAGGATCCCCGGGGTGCGGAACCCAGGCGAGCTGATCTGCCGTCGACCTGGCGGCACGGCGACATCGACCCAGCGGTCGCGACATCCCACGGCCGATCCGATCCGAAGGGCTCCACCACGGCCCCCCTCCACAGAGCCCATGAACCCCAAGTTTCAGAGCGCAGACGGGCTGATCTTCCGTCGACCTGGACCCACGGTGAGATCGACCCAACGGTCCCAACCTCCCGCGATCGAGTGAGCTGGAAACACGAGGTGCCCAGCGCCAGGTATCCTGAGCCCAGTGCTTCAGAGCGAGAGCCTTCCACCGAGCCAGGCATCGCGCTGACGGGGCTGACGGCCGCGCCACCGTCGACCTCGCGACCACCGGTCAACCTCAGGCCGGTCATCTCCGTCCTCATGATCGCGCTGGTGGCGGCGATCGGCTTCGTGATCGTCCAGTTCGCCACCAAGCGCACGGGCACCGCCCCCCGGCCTGGGGGCGCACAGTCGGTGGCGGCGACCGTCGCCTCCTTCGAAGAACGCCTCGGCGAAGCGACGCTCGCGCTCGAACAAAACAAGGTGACCGAAGCCGAGCGACTCTTCGGTGCGCTGGCCCGCGAGAAGACAGCACGTTCGGACGCCCTCAGCGGCTGGGCCAAGAGCCTCTTCTTGCTGGAGAGGTGGGAGGACGCCGAGGGGGCCTTCGAGTCGTTGACCCAGTTGACCCCGAACGACCCCAAGGTTTACTGGCACCTCGCGCACATCTATTTGGCGAACGATAAGAAGGCGGCGTCCGACGCCGAGGTGGTCCGCTTGAAGCAACGCTGGCCGGAGAGCGCCGAAGCCAAAGACCTCCAGGCGGGCCTCGGCAACCGTTGAGCATCGACCTCCTCCTGGCGATCGAGTCGAGCTGCGATGAGACGGCCGCGGCGGTGGTGGAGTCCCGACGCCTTCGAGTGCTGTCGAATGTCATCGCCACCCAGATCCCGATCCACGCCCGCTTTGGCGGGGTCGTCCCCGAGATCGCGTCGCGGAACCACCTGACGGCCATCTCAGAGGTCGTCGACAAGGCGTTGCGAGATGCCCGGTGCGGACTCGACGACGTCGACGCGGTAGCGGTAACTCAGGGGCCAGGCCTCGCCGGCTGTCTGTTGGTCGGGGTCCAGTTTGCCAAAGCCCTGGCCTGGGGTCGTGGGCTGCCCTTGATTCCTGTAGACCATATCGAAGCCCACTGCTTCGCCGTTCGGTTGACAGACGCCGAGGGAGCCGGCTCGGAGCAGCCCGACATGCCTTTCGTCGCGTTGGCCGTCAGCGGCGGTCACACGAGCCTTTATAGGGTGGAGGGCCCTGGCCAAATGCGGCGCCTGGGGCAGACCCTCGACGATGCTGCTGGCGAGGCCTTCGACAAGATCGCCAAGATGATGGGGCTGCCCTATCCGGGCGGCGTCGAGATTGACCGGCTGTCGCGGTCCGGCGATCCAGCCGCCGCCAGCCTGCCAAGACCGATGCTGCACAAGGGACTGGACTTCTCCTTCTCCGGGCTGAAGACCGCCGTGCGATACGCGCTGACAGACGGGACAGCGCCAGCTCCCGCGGACCTGGCAGCCAGCGCCCAGGAGGCGATCGTCGAGTGCCTGGTGGTCAAGGCGCTTAGAGCGTGTAAGGCAGAGGGACTGACCGACCTCGTGGTAGCGGGCGGCGTCGCATGCAATGCGCGCTTACGGGAAGTGCTGAGCCAGCGCGCGAGCGCGCTTGGCGTCAAGGCATGGCTCACACCGCCGCGGTACTGCACCGACAACGCCGCTATGATCGGGGGCCTCGCTGCAGCCACCCGCGACACCGCGCTGCGAGGCGCCCAGCTGCTCGCCGCCGACATCTACACCACCCGCCGCCCGCGTAGGTCGTGACATGAGACCAGACAAACGCCTGGGCCAGCACTTCCTGCGGGACACCCAGGTCCTGCAAGAGATCTCGGCCGTCGCCGACGTCGCGCACAGCTCCGGCGTGTTGGAGATTGGGCCGGGCGAAGGCGCGTTGACGGCGTTTCTGGTCCGCGCGGGGCGACCGGTCGTCGCGATCGACAAGGACCCGCGAGCGATAGATGCTCTATGGGAACGTTTTGGCGAGAGCGTCAAAGGCGTGCTCGGCGACGCCATGCGCGACGACCTGGGAGAGCTGCTGCCCCCACCGGACAGCGACGGTCGGCGACCCGTCGTGGTCGGCAACTTACCGTACAACGTCGCCAGCCCCATCTTTCGAAACCTGCTCGCCCTGGGTTACCCCCGAGTGGCGCGCATGGTGCTGATGTTTCAGCGGGAAGTAGCGCTACGCATCGTGGCCAAGCCGGGATCGAAAGCCTACGGGGTCCCCAGCGTCATGGCGGCCCTGTTGGCACGCGCCCATGTCGTCCGAGAGGTGCCACCATCCGCGTTCTACCCGCGCCCGAAGGTCGACTCAGCGGTTGTCCTGGTGGAGCCGCTGCAGACGCCTCTTCACGACCTCGACCCGGACGGCCTCTCCGCCTTCGGGCGATGGCTCCCGGGCTTATTTCAAAAACGTCGCAAGAAGCTCCGCCACGCGACTCAAGCGCTCATAGACCTCGACGCCGCAGCCACCACCGGGGTGGATCTGGACATCCGCCCAGAGCGCTTGGAGCCTGCACAGATCCTGGCCCTGTTCTCAAGCCAGCGGGGCCGGCGCGGCGACGCCCCCGGCGAATAGGCCTATGATTCACGCCCGTCGGGCTGCGATCGACGGATCCCCAACGCTGACAGGCGCGGCCCGCGGCCAGGGCGAGGGTCGTCGGATACGATTTCGGCGCAGCCCAGGTCGGCTCGAGCGGCTCCTGGCGACGCAGCAGCGCGAGCCAGCAGGCGGCCGGCGCCGAGGCGACCTCAGCGAATCGCCCAGGTCAGCTCGAGGGGCTTGTTGTGACGCACGATCTGGACGGTCAGGTGCTCGGCTCCCTTTAGCTGCTGCCACACGCGCATGAACTGATCGGGCCGCTCGATCGAGCGACCGTTGACCCGCTGAACGATGTCTCCCACCAACAGGCCCTGGGCTTCATTGCCGCCAAAGAGGCGGGTGAGCATGAAGCCACGAAAACTTCGTCCGACCACCACGGGCTCCACGGCGACCTGCTGAATGAACCAGCTGGGCCCCCGCAGGACAGCGTCATCGTAACGATCGCGAGGGATGACGAAGCGCTGGGGATCGTCTTCCGGCTCGATGAGGGTAATCCTGCCTCGCTCTGAGTGCTGTGCCGAGGGACTCGCACACGACGGAGCGGCGATCAGCACGGTCAGACAGACAAGCCCTAAAGCACAAGACGGTAGTCGCATGCGTCTAGTGTCGTTCAGCTGGCTCCGCCGTCAATTTTCAGATCGGATCGCCAACGCCGACCCGGGGCTGACACCGCGAGAGTCATTGCAAAATGGGTGCACGCCGAAGTCGCTGACGCACTGGTAGCCGTCACGACAGTCATCGTTGTCCTCGCACTCTCGCATGCAGTACGAGATGCCGACCTCGAAGGTGATGCACACCCCCGACCCCGGGCAACCATCCAGCTGACAGTTACGGCGCGTGCAATAGCCCTCGGGCAGAGACAGCTCGCAGAACATCGTCTGCCCACAGTCGGTCTGGGTCTCGCAAGAGTCGCCGACCAAGGAGCCACACCCCGAACCCAGGGGAACGGTCGCCAAGGCGAGCAACATGATGAAGATGAGTCGCGTCACGGCGGCGGACGCTAGCGGTTGAACCACCACGCGGTCAACTTCGATGTTGGTCAGCTGCGACCACGCAGATGCAAAACGACGGATAATCGCGCGACCTCTACCCCGCCCCGGATGGTCGCCAGACCCACGAAGATGTGGAGCGTTCCCGCCAGGTAGTCCTTGGACGACAGCAGCTCGCCGCAGAGATGAAAAAACCAGATCGCCCCGACAAAGAGGGCAGTCGCCAGCAACAGCAGGAAAACGCTCTTCATACGCTATGGAAGATACCAGAGGAGGGCAGCCACCAAAGCGCCTACCAGCCAAATAACCGAGGTCCATATGTCCGCCTTTGTACGTCGACGCTCGACAAACAAAGAAGCGAGAACGCGGCGGCGGGCTCGACCGTCCAACGCGACGTCGCCGATCGCGTTGACTATCTGGACGGCGGCCACGTACCACGCCACAACTACACCGACCAGAAGAGCGATTGACGCCGGCAACGGTTCGACCGAGCCAGCGCCATTGCCGACAGCCGGGACGGCAAAGGCCGCATATACGGCGACGCCCATGCCCCCCGCGGCGGCACCGAGCCAACGGGCTGGAGCCGGCAACGTGGAGCCTGTAGATGCATCCGAGGTGGCTGGCGCGGATGATCCCTCGGACGGTTCGGGTGGCGCCTTGGCGCTCCAGCGACACACCCACACCCAGGCGAGACCGATCAGACCCACCACCACCACCGCGAAGAGACCACGGGGGCCGCTGTAGACGTCGCTCCCTGTGAAGCCGGGCTCCAACGCCAGCGCTGGCAGGTGAGCGGCGAAGTAACCGAAATGGGTGAGCGCCGGCAGCGGACGCAACACCGTCAGCAACAAGACGGCAAACGGCAGCGCGACAAGGGCCACGCTGAGATCGGAGAGCCGGTCTCCGGTCCAGCTGGCCGAGTAGACCGCAGGTAGCACCAGCAACAACCCTGTAAACGTCGCGCCGACGACTAACATGGGAACAGTTCGCACGGCCGCATCGTAAGGCCGTACGTCGGTCATGCCAAGGACAGGTCCTTGTCGCCACGTTCCCGCCGAGCGGTTGGCAGGCCACGTCCATGACGCGCCGATGACGCGGCGTGTCTAGCTTCTGAGCGAAGCGTTGTGGTAGTAGCCCACTCCACCCGGAAAGGGATTCGTGCCCGTGGCGAAGAAGATGAAGGTTTGGGCGGGGCTCACTGCCGGAGATCTACGCTCCTCTTACGAAGTCGCGCTGTTGACGCGTGCGTCGATCATCCGTTGCATGCAGATGAAGACGCGCGGTGAAGGCGTAGAGTTCTGGATCGGCGGTCCAGGCGAAGAGGTGCACGGCGCGGCTACAGGCCTGGCGCTTCACCGAGCTGTGACTGAATGGGCCGGCCCCAATGGGGACCTCGCCTTGTTCTGCCATTACCGCAGCGACGCCCTCGCGCACATGACAACGGTCCTCCGCGGACGAGAAGACTACGTCCACAACTACTTTCGCCAGGCGCTCTCGCGCGCGACCGACGAGCACTCGGGTGGTCGTCAGATGGTGATGCATTTGTGCCAGCCGCACCTCGGCATCTACCCGGTGCAGAGCCCTGTCGGGATGCAGCTGTCGAAAGCCGCTGGATACGCCCGTGGCCTGCAGATCAAGGGCAAGAAGGGGCTGGCTGTGGCTGTGGTCGGCGACGGCACCACCGGCGAGAGTGACATGCACGAGGCGTGCATGGCGGCCGGGCTCTGGGGCCTTCCGCTGCTCATTATCGTGACCGACAACCGGATCGCGATCACGGTCGACCCCGAGGACGGCCGAGGCATCCAATCGTACGAGAAATACGCACAGGCCTTCGGACTCGACTATTTCGCCTGCGATGGCCACGACTTCAAGTCCACCATCGAGGCCACCCTCGAGGCGTCTACGTCTGCGCTCAGTAACGGCCGAGCCGCGATCCTTCACGCGCGGGTACCACGGCTTATGGGTCACAGCTCCAGCTCGGGCGGCCAGTTCGACCTGGATGCCCGAGACCCCCTCATCGAGTTTGGAGCCTGGTTGGCGGACGAGGGCGTCCTCCCCAGCTCGGCGATCTTCCGACGCGCCGAGCGGGACAAGCGAAAGAGCTACTTCGATCAACACGATCTCGGCAGCCTGATGAACGAGAAGCTCGAGTTTGTTCGAGCCGTCATCACGGACGTGAAGGCTGAGCCGACTCCATCGGGAGAGGCGGGCGACGTCTGGCGCTTTACCCACCCGCCATTCCCCCGAGCGATCGAGCCAACACCAGAGCCGAAATCCCGAACACGGGTGCAATATAACGAGGCCCTCAATCTCGCCTTCGATCGCATCCTGGCCAACGGACGGGCCGCCGTCTGGGGCCAGGACGTAGGGAACCGAGGCGGCATCTTTCAGGTGACTGCAGGGCTGCGAGCCAAGTATCCGGACCTGGTCCGCGACGCTCCGATCAACGAGCCGATGATCCTGGGCACCGCTCTCGGCGCAGCGCTTCACCCAGATCTAGCGTTGCTCCCGGAGATTCAGTTCGGTGACTACACCCTCAACTGCCTGCACTGGTTGGTGTATGCGGGCAACCTGTACTGGACGAGCAACGGCCAGGTGGCGCCCAACCTGACCCTGCGTACGCCCGTCGATCCGGTGCAGGGCGGCGCGGTCTATCACTCGATGAGCGTCGACGGCTTCTACGGGAACATACCCGTCGACCAGCTACGACGCCTATGGCCTTCTGCGTACCGCCGCCGAATACGCGGGCCCAGTGCTCCAGCTGGAGCCCAAACGTCTGTATCGCATGCGGATGGGACCCGCGCTGCCAGGAGAGCCGGGCGACGCCAAGGTGATCCAGGAGCTGCGCAGATCGGGCGAGCAGTTCCCGCTGGCTGATTATCGCGTCCCCTTCGGCAAGGCGGCACAGAGGCGCGCCGGATCGCACGTGACCATCGTGACATGGGGCTGGGCGTCCTGGCAGTCCATCGCGGCTGCAGATCGGGTCGCACGGGCGCACGGGATCGAGGCCGAAGTGCTCGACTTGCGAACGCTCAAGCCGTACGACCGGGACGCGGTAGTTGCGAGCGCTCAACGCACCGGGCGCGTCCTGGTGGTCCAGTCGGACCGGACCTACGCCGGCTACGGCCGGCAGATCCAGGGCGATCTGGTGGAGACGATGGAGGGCGTGACCGTGCGTGTCGTCGGTCAGCTCAACACCCCCGCGGTCGGACAGAGTCGGGTCCTCGAGGACGCCATCACACTGCAGGAAGCAGACATCGAGGCGGCCATCGTGGACATCGCCAAAGCCAACCCTGGCGCGTGGTTGGAGAACGAGCTTCATTGGCTCAATCACTCGCCGAGCCGCCACCTCGTCTGACCGAAGGTCCACCCGGACACCGAACCGCGTCCGAGCCGTCGAGTGATGGAGCCGGTCAGTTTGGTTGATCGCGAGATTCGCCAGGCGATTTCGTTGCT
>JAAZYN010000530.1 GCA_014239625.1 Myxococcales bacterium
TAGCGCCTGCCCATCCGAAGGTTGCAGCCGAAGTCTGGTGAGAAATGCGGGCTAGTGCCCCGTGTGGAGAGTTCGCGGTCTCACCCCGCCAGCGGTTTAGTTCTGCCAAGACGCGAGGCCGTAAGACTGGCAGGGGTCGCTGGCGCTTTGAGTGAGAGGACTTCCCGCGCGGTCCACGAGTACCCCGCGTGGAGAGTTCCATGGCGCTACGCGGGGCTTTTTCGACCCGGCCCGGCGTTGCTCGGGATCGAATCGAAGGTGGCGCGAACTACCAGCCCGCGTGAGCCCTGAACGGGGTCTCGATGGTCTTCAGATCCGACACCACCTCGGCGACGCGGGCCGCCTCGCCCCCGGCCGCCTCCACGGCGATCTCGATGGAGTCACTCAGGCCGCCGAACCGCTCCTCCACCACGCCCTTGAGCTGATCATAGCGCCCCACGGCGGTGAAGGCGCGGACGACGTCGTCGGGCACCTCGGACGGCATCTGCTTCCACTGACCGGTCTTGGACATGGTGTGCAGCTTGGCGCCCAGCTCCTCCCAACCGTGGGCCTCGAACACCGGCAGGTAGGTCCGGGTGGAGCCGTAAAACGCTACCCGGTGGCGAACGAACTCCAACATCCTGGCCACCGAGGCGTCGTCCGGACCGGTGGCGATGAAGCCGCCACCGCAGATCTCGAAGGCGTCCCGAGAGCGCCCCGACTCCGCCAGCCCCGCCTCAATCTCCGGAAGCGCGACGGTCTCCAGGTACTTGCGCGTCGCGAAACCGTGCAGCCTGACGCCGTCACCCACCTGCCCCGCGAGCCGCAGCATCCTGGGACGAACTGCGGCGGTGTAGACGGGGATGGGCGCGAGATCGTTGGTCTTGGGTGAGAACTCGGGGGTCATCAGGCTGAACTGGTAGAACTCTCCATCGTACTGGAGCCGCTCACCGAGCTTCCAGCAACGCCAAATGGCCCGCAGCGACTCGACGTATTCACGCAGCCGGGTCCGCGGCTTGGACCACTTCACCGAGAAGCGGCGCTCGTTGTGTCCCTTGACCTGCGTCCCGAGGCCGAGGGCGAAGCGGCCGCCGGTGTTGTGATGGAGCTCCCAGGATGACGCCGCGACCGTCATCGGGCTGCGGGGGAACGCCACAGCGATAGCGGTCCTGAGCGTGATCCGGTCGGTCGCGTGGCCCGCGATGGCCATCGTAATGAACGGGTCGTTGGCGATCTCGGGGGTCGCGAAGCAATCGAACCCCGCAGCCTGCGCGGCCTGCGCCGCTCGAGCGACGCCGTCCCAGCCCGCGCCTCGTGGACAAAACGCTTCGATCCGCATCACTCGGCCTCGTTGACCTTGACGATCCCCGACGAGCCGAGCTGGCCGAGGGAACACTCGCGGCCCTCCTGGACGCCCGTCCCCATACGCTGAAAGGTGCTCAGCTCCCCATCACAATCCAGATCCGCGTGAGCCGTCACCGTGAACACCGCGGACGCACCCGTGCCCGAGGACTCGAAGCAGTACTGGAAGTAGTGCTCGGAGTTTATCGAGAACTGCAGCGCCGCCCAGGTCTCCTGGTTCCACGTCGCCTTGTCCGGCGCATATCGACCCGCCTGACCGTTGCCCTTACAAGGCGGAGCCGTGGGGGTGCAGGCGACGGTCTTGGGGAACTGGCAGTCGAGCATGATTCCGGATGGGGCGACCTTGGGCTCCGCGAAGTAGACGGCGGCCCCCTTGTAGATCTTGTCGAGGTTGTCGATCGCCTCGGCGGTTTTGGCTCGAGCCAGGTATTTCTTGAAGGCCGGCAGGCTGATGCTGTTGAACACACTCTTGACGAAGGCGCTGGCGTCCAGGTCGCTCTTGGCCGTAACGGTCGCCGCCCCATCGGCGATGCTGACGTCGAGGCTGTCCACGAGCTGCTTGACCCCGTCGAACAGCTCCTCGACCTGCGCTCTGCTCATGCCCGTCTGCGCGCTCACCTGCCCCAGCTGTGACTTGGGCATCATCGCGATGGCCGCCTTGGCCATGGCCACCCCCGCCTTGACCTGATCGAGCACGGCGCTGGACGCCTTGAACCAGGCCTTTACAGACAAGCCGCCTCGCAGATTGTAGGCCGCGGCGACGTCGCTGAGAGGCATCTCGGCACCGAGCTGATCGAGCCCGTACGCTCCAATCACGACGCTGTGACCCAGATCTACCTTCTCGAGCGCGCCCATCATGCGCGTGTTCTTTCGGATGGTGTCGCCGGTGCCAGCCCAGGACGCTTTGAGCCCACTCAACGCCGCGGGCATCCCGATCCCCAGAGCGCCGGTGCCGAGGACCGTCGCAGCGAACTTGGGCGTCACAAAGTCCAACCCATCGGCGGCCTCGCCGCCCGGGGCCTTGTCCTTGATGCTCTTCAACGCGGCGGCGGCGTCGAAGCTGCCCACGAGAGCCGCCGCGAGCTGCGGCTGAGGGCCCCCGCCGGGACGCCCACCGGCCATACACTCGGCGATGGCCCCCGGGGCGGAGGCCTGGTTCAGGCAGTCGGCCACCTTGGGGTCTCCTTTGCAGCCCTCTTCAAGCTCGCGACGTAAGCTCTCAGGAGCGCCCTTCAGGTTCTTGGTGAGCATCGCCCAGGCCTTGTCGACAGCTGGCCCGCATGCGTCCGCCCCGGCGCCCGCTGCGTCAGTAGACGGCCAGGTGCCGACGATGGCGACGCGCTCGACATCGGCGACCCAGGCAGGGGCCGCCTCGCCGCCGGTCTCGGCCACGATGAGCTTCTCCATCTCGGCCATCAGCGCCTTGCGCGACGCCTTGTCCAAGAAGTCGTCGACCGCCATGAGCATGACCATGTCGGCCTTGGCCGGCAGCCGGTCCAAGAGATCCTTGGCCCCGCTCGCGCCCGAACAGCCACCCCCGCAACCTGGCAACCCAGCGCCGATGGCTATGCACCCCGCCATCATCCCCAACTTCACTGTACGCCTTGACATCATTGTTCTGCTCCGAACGCGACCCTGAGACTGCGTGGCGACCGATCAGCCTCAGCGAGCTGCCGGTCCATCCACGACACCCTCCCATGGTGCAGGCCAATCCGACAAACGACTACCGCTCCGCTGGCGCCATTGACGCTCTGTCTCGCCGACCGGTCGTAGGCGAGGTCTGGCCACAACCAGAGACCCATAGCGAGAGTCGGCGGTCGCCTGGTCACAGCGCGCCCCTCTTGTTAGCGTGCCGCGCGATGCCGTATTTCGTGATCGAGCGAGATCCCAGCCGCTTCCCCTTCGGCGCCGCCACGAGCGTCAGAGCAGACGCTGTCGACCCGTCCGACCCCATGGTCGTGCGCCTGAGCCGCGGAGGCCAGACCTGTTTCCGAGCGCCGGCCTCCGACGTCATCAGGGTCACCGAGCACCCCTCACATCTCGAGGCCGAAGAGCACCTCAAGAAGCTGCGGCGCTGGCGCAGCGGCGGCCGGTTACACGTCCACGAGGCCACCGGCACAACGCGAGCGCCCCGGAAGAGATCCGCAGGCGAGACCGCTGGAGGGAGCGCCGTCCCGGCCGAAGGTCTCACCTTCCGCATCGAGGAGACCTGACCGCGCCAACCGACGGGTTGACGCCGAGCGATGCAGGCCCTTGCATACTGAACATCCTTTCAGTATA
>JAAZYN010000531.1 GCA_014239625.1 Myxococcales bacterium
GGTCTGAGGCTCGTTGATGACGTTGACCTGATGATAGCGAAGGTCTCCCTTGCGGACGTTGAGAGCGGCGCTACACGTCGCCATCAGAGCCTCGTTGTCGGGGTCGCCGTGACCGATCTCCCGAGCCTCCAGGCAGTCCGTCGAGGTCACCCCTTGAGGTAGGCGCGCCGCACCGCACGGCGCCGGGTCATCGGCCTCCACGGGGCTGTGGCACATCACCACCATCTCGTCCATCTTGGCGATGGCTGCGACCCCGGTCGCCAGCCCCCGCTTGGTAGCCAGCTCGTCGGCCAGGGCGTCGCAGTCGCCCCCCCCCGCGCGACGACAGTGGTCCACGTCACGAGCCAACTGGACCGCGTCCACGTTGTCGTCCTGCTGGCCGAAATAGACCGGATACAAGGTGGCGCAATCGCTGCCCCCCGTGCGCTTGCACTCGGAGTAGCGCGCGGTGGCGACGGCCATCCGCATGGCCACGTCCCACTCGTGCGCCGCCTGCGCGGTGGCGTCGAAGAAGTCCAGGTTGGACTCGTTGGTGTAATACCAGACGATGGGCCGCGCGGTGCGGCTGGCGTATGGCAGCGTACACCGCTGCTTGAAGCGGTCGCACTTGGAGCCCGCGCCCGCCCCCTCGCACTCGTCTTCGGTCCCGTTGCCATCCTCGTCCCGATGCGGGTCCGCGCCGAACGGGGTGGTCTCCGGCGTGTAGCACTCGATGGGGCCACTCATGGCGGCCGGGTTCTCGTAATAGTGGGCGCGGTCCCAGATCTGGTATCGGGCGAGGAACCGATGCCACAGATCATCGCTCATCCCATAGTTGCGCGCGTACCCGGAACGCTCGACGTAAAACCCACCGTAGGATTGAAAACGAAAGCCGTCCCAGTCGACCGGCTCGTAGTCGGTGTCTTCAACGCGGCGAAAGGAGTGCCGAAGGGTCAACTCGACCGGGCTGCAGGAGCCGGACGGCGCGGAGCCGCCCATGAAGTCGTTGTCCAGAAAGCACGCCGGGAACGAGTCGATACCCCAACCGAGATGGCTCAGATCGATGACGCCCGGCTTGGCGAAGGCCTTGACCGTCACGTCGAAGTAACCCATCGCCTCGCCACGAGTCTCGGTCGACGAGAGCCGCTCGCCGTCGACCTCGAAGAACGGAGCATCCGGCGCAGACGGATCATCGACGAAGAAAGACAGCGGCTCGTAGACGATGGAGCCATAGATACCCAACAGCGACAAGGTGTCGAAGTCGTAGCCGTCGGTGTTGAGTGACTTGGACCAGTCGACCCGGATGTAATCGCGCTCGTACCAGGGGCGATCGCTGGTGTTCTCACTGACCACGTTGAGTTTTTCGCCGGTGGTCGAGTTGTAGTCGTTGATGATGTCGAAGTGACGTTCGATAGCGAACGCTGCGACGATGACGCCGTCCTGGGTAGCGCCACCGGTCCCCTTGCCGTCACTCGTCGCGATGCGCTCATACGCCAACCGGGCGATAAGCAGGTCCTCGGTGACCTGCCACTTCACGCGCGACATGGGCTGGGCGTAGGTCGAGGTGAACAGGCCGCTCTGCTTGGCGCCATAGCCCACGTCGATGAGGGTCGCCTGGCTCCAGAACTCGGGGTCATCGGCGGTGGACGTGAAGTCCTCGCCGATGAACCAGGATTTCTTGAGCGCGTAGGGCTGAACCCGGTCGATAGGGTCACGCTCCTGAGGGCAGCCCATCGACACGACCGGGAGGCAAGCCAACAGAAGGCATGCGGAGAGCAGACGGCGTGGCAGCATGAGGGAGGGTCCTATGAGTCGAGGATGGCGATCACGAGCTGCGCGACGTCCAATCGGAGGTCGAGATACAGCTCGGTGGAGAAGGGATCGAAGGGGTGCCGGTAGGGCTTGTTGGGGTCGCTGTGAAACAGCGCGTTGACGTCCTGAACCCCCAGCGCGATGGTCAGCGGGCGCCACGGGGTGGCCCGCAGCTCGACGCCGTAGGCCATGTAGTGGCGTATGTCGCGCCCCTCGGTGGGCGAGTAGTTGGCGCTGCCGGTGACGTCAGCCCCCTGCGGGTAGAGGAAGTCGTGGATGAATGAGACGCTCACGGACAGCCCGAGCTGCGCGATGAAGTCGATGCCGAAGCTCAGGCTGTTGACCAGCCGAATCTGGGCATTGCGCACGCCGGAGTTGAGGCAGCTGGAGGCCTGAAGCTCCTCCAGCCCCACGCCGATGTCGCCGCAACGGCTCACGCCTTCGGGTGCGTTGCCGCCGGTGGTGAACTCGTGGGCGAAGAAGGTGCCGGCCACCGAATACCCGATGGACAGGCCTGCCAGGACGTCGCCGAAGCGCTTGGAGAGGCTCAACGCCGGAGTCAACGCCACAAGCTGGGTCTTGAAGCGCGAGCTCTTGCTGCTCGGGAGCGTGACGGTCGCCGAGGCTCCAAGGTCCACCTCTATCCCCGGGATCGTCGCGAGGGCGGGGGTGCCCACCCTCAACGCCACGTCGCTGACGAGGGTCTCACCCGCTTGGGTGGTCGAGTCCGAGTGGGTGAACTCGCGCACCACCCCGAGGGTCGTCGAGACGTAGAGCTTCTCGAGGATCGGCCACACCTGCAGCCTGAACTGTAGCCCCATGCCGAAATAAGGGTTGTAGGTCTGGGCCAGCGACGGATCCATGCTCTGAACGCTAGTCACGTTGCGCCACACGATCGCCGTGCCACTAAACAGCTTGGCCGTGAGCGCCGCGTCCGAGTCCGGAGCCTTCTTGGCCACCGCATCAGCCCCGCCTACCGGAGGCACCGGTGAGGATTGGGCGCGGGCAGCGGGAGACCCACCCAGGGTGGCGACCAGGATCAGACAGGCCGACGGGACGGCCATGAAGCGATTGACCTCAGACATGACGCAGACGGTAAAGGGTTCGGGGGCTGGCGCCGAGTTCATAATCGGAAACTTCCGCTCGTCCCGCCCCGCTGGAGGTCGCGCCGAGCCGCAGATCTGCGCGGAGAGATCGCGTGAGAGCTCCCGCCCGAGCAGCTCACTCGCTGCGCTGCGGGCCGACGTGGACCTCCTCGTGGGAAAGGCCCGCCGAGAGCAGCCGGCGTATTCACGGCCCTCCGGCTGCGCTGCAACCGGCGCCCCCTCAAACCGTTCCACCGACCCAACCCCAGCGAGGGGTCCCCGTCGCCCTGGTGCGACCCGCGACGCCCGGCCCAGCGGGGCATCGATGACCCGGTGGGGGTGGCTACCGGCGTCGGCGGCCGGGGCCCAGATCCCGAGCTTCCCCGCCACCCGACCGAGGACCTTGATAGACGCCGCCGTCACTGCGGGGCCGGTTTTGAGGCCATGGGTCGTCCGCTGACGCGACGTGTCCTCGATCGCGGCGCCGGGGAGTTCATGCGTGGATTGCTCGCGCGAGCGGGCCTGCCCCAGAGCCAACGCGTACTGCCGTGCATGACTGGGCAGCTCCGCAGCGGAGGCGTTTCGCGCTGCGGGCTCAGGGGGTGGCCGAACGCGGCCGTTCGCGGCCGCAGACGGGTGGTAGCCGTCGAACAAGAACGCGCCCTCGCGGAGGTTGCCGCACACGCCCCGCAGACGTCCCGAGCGAGAGACTCGTCGCGGGAGCGGGGTTTGACG
>JAAZYN010000532.1 GCA_014239625.1 Myxococcales bacterium
TATCAGCGTGCTCGAGCGCGCCGATCGCATCATCGTCCTGGACGCCGGGCGCTGCGTCGATGCCGGCGCCCACCAGGAGCTGCTGGCTCGCGGGGGCGTCTACCAGCGCGCCTGGCGCCTTCAGCAAGCCGAGGAGGGCGCGGATGGCTGACGCGAAGGCGGCGGCGCGGGCGGATGGCCGTCCGCCGGGGGAGGCCTCGGAGCCGCAGCAGGACAGAGCCAGCGATTGGGGGCTCATCCGGCGGCTCGGCGCCTTCGTCGAACCCTACAAGTGGGCCTTTGTCGCCGCGCTCATGCTCAACGTCGCGGAGGTCGCGTCGGTGCTGATGCAGCCGCTGCTGGTGAGGGTCGGGATCGACGTCCACATCGCGACCGGAGACCTCGCCGGGCTTCCGGAGCTCTGCGCCTTCTTCCTGGCCGTGGTCATCGTCGGGTTTTTGGCCCGCGCCGTCGGCATCTATCTCATCAGCGCGGCGGGGCTGAAGATTCTCGCGGCCCTGCGGGGGCGCATCTACGACCACGTGACCAGCCAGAGTCAGCGCTTCTTCGACCGCCGCACGACGGGATCACTGATGACCCGGACCACGACCGATGTGGAGGCGATCCAGGAGACCCTCATGATGGGAGCGGTGAGCCTCATCACCGACGCGCTCACCATCGTTGGTATCCTGATCACGATGTTCCTCATCGACTGGCGACTCACCCTCGTCGCCTTCGCGCTGTCACCGGCCATCGTGCTGGTGGTGAACCTCTTTCGTAAGCGCCTGCGGGTCCTCTCGCTGATCATTCGTCGGTCGTTGAGCCGGCTCAATGGCTACTTCGCCGAGCAGATCTATGGCATGAGCGTCGTGCAACTGTACGGCGCGGAAGAGCGCGCTGAACGCGAGTTCCGGGACCTGTCCTACGACTTCCTGGACGCTTACCGCCGCAGCAACTGGTGGGACGCCGGGCTCTACGCGGTGATGGACGGTCTAAGCGCGCTGTCGGTGGGGTTGATGCTCTGGTTTGGGGCCATGGCGTTCACGGAGCCAGATTCGTCGGTGACGCTGGGGCTGCTCATCGCGTTCGTGGACTATCTGCGCCGCATCTACGTCCCCATCCGGGAGTTCTCGGGGCGCCTGGCGTCTATACAGCGCGCCGTCGCTGCCCTCGAACGCATCTTTGGCCTCTTGGACTCCCGCGACGTCGTCGCCCCGGGGAGCATCTCGATGTCGGCGCCGGATGGGCGGGTGTCGCTTGACCGGGTGAGCTTCCGATACGCACCGGACCGGCCACTGGTCTTGAAGGAGGTCTCGCTGGAGATGAACCGCGGTGAGGTGGTGGCCCTGGTCGGCGCGACCGGCTCCGGCAAGACCACGATCAGCAAGGTGCTGACCCGCATGTACGACGGTTACGAGGGGTCGATCTCCTTCGCTGGTGAGGAGCTCCGAGATATCCGCGTCGAGGACCTTCGCCGCGCCATCACCGTGGTGCAGCAGGACGTGTACCTCTTCAACGCGAGCATCCGCGACAACATCGCGTTGTGGGATCCGTCGATCGGAGACCCGGAGCTGGCCGAGGTGATCGCGCTGGCGCGGGCGCAGCCGCTCGTCGGCGAACACCCGGAGGGGCTCGACCGCCTCATCGCGGAGCGCGGCCAGAACCTGTCGGCCGGGCAAAAGCAGCTCCTCGCGATCGCGCGAGCGATGGCCCGGGATGCGCCTATGGTCATCCTCGATGAGGCCACCGCGAGTGTGGACTCGGTCACCGAGAGGCTCATCGACGAGGCCATCGCGGAGCTTCTGGCGCGAAAGACCGTCCTCGTCATCGCCCACCGGCTGTCGACCATCATGAAGGCCGACCGGATCGTGGTTCTGCACCGGGGACGTGTCGTCGAGCAAGGGACCCACGACGAGCTCATCGCCCTCGATGGGCGCTACAAACTTCTCGTGGAGACGGGCTTGTCACCGGGTGGCCCATCGACGACGAGCGGCGCCGGCGGTGAGAGCGGGCCCGGTAGGGCTTGAACCGGCCTGGCCGCGGCTGCGACGTCGAGGCCCGCTGCGCGCGCAAGTCGCCCGACGTCCATCCCCGTCATCGGCCGCGCGGGGTGGCGACCTCCTCCGGCGGGTCGACGGCCAGCGGCTCACTGCGAAAGCGCGTCTACCGCTGAGGAGTTCGTATACAGACTCTCCTGATGCTGCATACTCTGTTTACGATCGGCGCATCGGGTCCGGCAGACGCTTGGCGGGTTGGTTGGATGCGAGCCGCGGACGTCTTCAGAGCGCGGACGTCTGCGGAATATCAACCGTTGTGGCCTGATTCTTGCTTGAAATTGAGCATAGAGTCTCTTTGGACTGGAGAGTAACTGGGACGTGCGAAATCCACTGCTTCACATCCTCGCGCTGGTCGTGCTCTCATCGGCCTGCGGGAACATCATGATGGGCGACGCCATTTCGGCCCCCGTCGGCGGGCTCACGGATGCTCGGGGCTTTCCCGTCGACGTCGTCTTCGAGAGCATCGGGGATGCCGCACAGCCATCCGGGGTCGACGCGGCCGCCGGGCCTGACCTTCCAGGACAAAACCGGCTGCCCCGAGAGGCCGTGCTGCCTCTCGGTAGCCTCAAAGACGCGCCGGGCTTCTTCGTGCCGGCCGCCATCGTGGAGAAGCGGCACCTGGCCATCAGCGCGAGCCACGCGGCGTGGGTGCAGGTCGGGTCCAAGGGCCAGCGGGAGCTCGTCACCTGGGACCTGTTCGCCAACGAGCTCCCGCAGGTCCGGTCCGTCCTCAACCTGCAAGACCCGCGTGAGCTCGCCGTCAGTGGCCAGTGGCTGGTGTGGGTCGACACCTCGTTTGACCCAGCGGGTGACGTCTTCGCGCTCCACCTCGAGACGGGACAATCGCTGCTGGCCGTGGGCGCGCCGGGTTTTCAGCGGCGCCCGGCGATCGCCGGCTCGGTGGTGATCTGGGAAGACTGTCGCGCCTGCCCGGCCAACGCTCCCAGGGCGGCCGCGGAGCTCTTCCGCCGCGACCTGGACGGAGTCCCCGCCGAGGAGCAGCTGACGGTGGACACCACGATGGATCGATTTCCGACGTTTGGCACCCTCGCCGACGGCACCACCGCCATCGCCTGGCTGCGCGGGTCCAAGACTCTGAGAGTGCTGGGTGGGGGGGTGGACGCCAGCTTCGAGGCGAACGGGTCGGGCCTCGAGGGGATCGCCCTGGCTCAAGGTCGCCTGGCGTTCCGGGCGCAGCCGACGATCATCAACCCCGACAGCATGATCCCGACCGAGCCGTGGTCCATCGAGGTGGCGACCTCCGCCGTGACGGTCCTCGCCACCGACCAGACGATCAGCGGCGTGCTGCCGTCGGGGGTGGTCGCGACTGGAGGGCAGTTCGCTTGGTTGACGCAGAACTCCGTGGACTCTGGCGACACCTCCGTCGTCGTCACCGATCTGCAAGTGGCCGCAATCACTGCTGCCGCGGTCGCAGGTGTCACCGAGCTGGTCGGGGGGGGCGGCTGGCTCGGCTTTGTCGCGCCCCGGGTCGACAACGGAGGAGACCCCGATATCTGGTTTTCGCCCGCACCCTAGCTTAGCTAGCTAGCTAGCCACCTCTC
>JAAZYN010000533.1 GCA_014239625.1 Myxococcales bacterium
TCACCCGCCTTGGCGATGGTGACGAGGTGCTCGAGGAAAGGCTTGGGCTCGGAAAACCGTTTAGCGGCCACGACGCTGGTCTCTGAGTGGCGCGAGCTGGAGGCACAGCCGGCGACAATTCCAAAGCACAACAGGGCGGCGGCGAGGGGTCGGATCATGGTGTCCCGACTCTAGTCCACGCGGACGCAGGCCACCACCGGTTCGGGGTGGAAAAACCAGGCTCCGACCACCCCGGAGACAGACACGACCATGTCACGCCTTCCGCAGCCGCGCCGGGGCACGCCGCACCCCCGCCATGATCGGGTGAGCCGTGGTGAGCGCAGCGCGTCACTGAACACTCCCGGTCGGGGCCCGCCCTGCATCGAACATGGCCCGGTGAGTGGGGTCGTGACGGATGAACATCTGCCCGGCCGGGAGGTCCATCCGACAAAAAACTACTTCGGGCGATTGGCCCACAGGGTTTCCCCTCGTATATTTCGCATGTGATGATCTCACATACCCCACCCGCGCCACGGTCAGGTCGAGGTGCCCATGTCAGGACATGAGGCCCATGGAACGCCTGCCCGCAAGAGGATCGACTCCGGACGCCTGCCACCCGTAGCCGCCTGGACCGGGGGCTCTTTTGGAGACTCCTACGAGGCCCTCGGGATCCTCGAAACCAACGGCTACACCGATCGGCTGGTGCTGTTCTCCAAGACCATGCATGCGATCGTGACGATGCAAACGATTCGTCCGGAGCACGCCAGCCACCCAGACGTCGTGCTCCGTTTCCACGAGGTCATGGCTCCATGGGTAGGCATGGCGCCCCATGTCAATGTCGTGCGGGCATTCTACGACGAGGAGATCGGCGGGCACCCCTTCATCGCGACGGACTGGATCGCCAGCGACGAGCGAGGGCTCTGGAGCCTCGAACGTGTCGTCCAGCGCCGACCACCCGACCTCAAGACGATCCTGCAGTGGACCGCCGATCTATGTGACGGGCTAGAGGAGGCGGCGATCAGTGGCGTAGAGCCGCACCTCGGGCTAAACCCCGCGACAGTCTTCGTGTCCTTCGATGGGCGGTTGGTCGTAGACGGCTTCGGGATGATCCAGGCGTTGTCCGAGAGCCCGCATCTTCCTACGAGCTATGTGCACGTGGAAAACGGTCGCGTCGGGATGGCCTCGAATGTGTCCAACATGGGAATCGGGCTCGGCCTCCCTACCCATATGCCGGCTGAACAGTTCGTCGACGCCAGGGCGTGCGGCCACACGTCGACCATGTATTCGATCGGAGTGACACTGTATCAGCTGGCCAACCGCGGGAAGCTCCCGTTCGTACCGCCCACGCTGGGCGATCATCGGCGGTTCTTGTCGCAGATGTATCAGGCGCACTTGACCGTGACGCCGGAGCCTCTGGAGACCCCGTTGATGCCGATTCTGGCCAGGCTGATGGCCAAAAACCCGAGCGACCGCTACCCCAGCTACGGCGATCTTCGCGACGACGTGGGGGCGCTGGCGGAGCGGCTGGGCGTGAGCCTGCTGGCGCCGGCCACGGAGGACACCTTCGCGGGAAAATCCTGGGTCAACCGAGGCATGGGGCTGCACGCGTTCGGCTTCGCTCAGTCGGCCTTGTTCGCGTACAACCGGGCCGAGGAGAAGGTGCCCGACTGCCCTCAGATGTGGCGGCAGAGAGCGGCCTGCCACAACGATCTCGAGCAGCACGACGCGGCTCTCGGGGCCGCCAGTCGGGCGATCGAGCTCGATCCGACAGAGACCTTCGCCTGGTACGACCGCGGAATGGTGAACCGTTTTCGCGGAAACATCGCGGAGTCTCTCAACAACTTCGACAACGCGTTGAAGATCGATCCCAACGAGCCTCTGTTCTGGTGCGCCAAAGGGCTGACGCTGCACGCCCTGGAGCGGTTCGACGAGGCAGGGCCTGCGTATCAACGCGCGTCAGAGCTCGGGAGCGAGGACCCGGTCGTTCAGCAGATGCTCGGCAACGCGTATGGAGTGCTCGGATTTCACAAAGAGGCGCTCGAGTGCCTCGAGAAGTCCACATCGCTCCACCCGAGACGGCCCTCGGTCTGGTTGGACCGCGGTCGCATTCTGGCGGCCATCGAGCGGTGGGGCGAGGCGGCGGAGACCCTTCTGGCCGGGATCGATCTGGACCCCACGCTGGCGCCGCTGTGGTTCGAGCTGGGGATCGCGCGGGAGGGCGCAGGGGAGCTGGAGGACGCGGCCGAGTCGTTCAAAGAGTATCTTCGGCTCGCGCCGTCCGATGAGATCCGCCGAACTCGCGAAGCCAAAGCGCGGCTGAAGACCCTCGAGAAGGCGGGCATCACTGGAGCGCACCGGTCGAACATGGGTATGGTCTCGCGCCACGGCTCGCTCAGCGGTGACCCGAGCGCCGCTGGACGCTTCCACGAGCAGGGCCTCAACGCCCACGGCGAGGGGCGTTTCCAGGATGCGGTCGACGCCTTCGGGCGCGCGTTGGGGTTCGATCCGCTCAACGTCAGCATCTGGATGGACGCCGCCGAGACGTTACTCGTGACGGGACAGATCGATGAGGCGCTCCAATGCGTGAACAGCGCCATCGAGATGAACCCCTCTGAGGCGTTGCAGTGGAGCCGACTAGGTCGGATGCTGGATCACCTTGAGCGACCAGAGCAGGCTCGGCGATGCCATGATCGCGCGCTCCAGATCGACCCAGAGCTGGCGGCGGCCTGGAACAACAAGGGGCTGTCGCTGATCGTCGACGGGTTGCCCGGGTACATGCTCCCCGACGCGACGGTGAACGAGGCCATCACGTGCTTCGACGCAGCCCTCCAGCTGGACGTCAACAGTGCCCTGGCGTGGCTCGGAAAAGGGTTGTCGCTGCGAGCGCTGGGCCGGCAGCGCGACGCGACACGATCGCTTCAGCGTGCCGTGTCCTTGGACGCCGGCTTCCAGGACGCCTGGCGGGCGCTCGCCGAGGTGTTCAACGAGCTGGGCGAGTACAATGCGGCCTATGAAGCAGCGGGGCGGGCGCTGCAGCTGAACCGAGAAGACCCCGGCTCGTGGTCCGTCCGGGCTGCCGCTGAGCGGGTCATGGGTAAGCCATCGGAGGCGTTGCATGCAGCAGAGCAAGCGCTGCAGCTCCAGCCGCAACATATCCATGCGGTGGCCGAGCGGGCCCGTGCCCTGCTGGCATTACATCGGGTGCAAGAGGCGTTGGTCGCCTTCGAGCAGGCGCTTCAATGGGCCCCCAACGACCCACTGCTGCTGTTCGAGAAGGGTGAGGCAGAGATTTCACACGGCGTGTGGCGCGCCGCGGAGCGAACGCTCCGGCAGTTTCTGCAGCTGGCGCCGCCCGAGCTGCAGGCGCAGCGCGAGAACGCCGAACGCTATCTGATGCGACTGACAAGAATGTCTGGATGAGGGATGTCCGCCGTTGAGCCACCCGGGCCGCTCGAGCGCGGCGAGGTGCAGCGAGGTGCCCCCGGTCAGCGCTGAGGATCCGCCAGTTGCAGCCGGACAGGCCCGATTGATGAGGGCCAGCCTGCATCTTCCATGCCGCTAGCCCGCATTTCTCACCAGACTTCGGCTGCAACCTTCGGATGGGCAGGCGCT
>JAAZYN010000534.1 GCA_014239625.1 Myxococcales bacterium
CGCCACGGCTTCGGCGACGAGGGCCCCGTCGCCATGGCGTATGAGGGTCGCCAGCCCGTCCACATCAGACACCAGCCACAGGGGGCTGCCGTCTGGAGCCGCGGCGCCCACGACCCACTCGACGGCGCTCGACAGCGGCACCCTCGAGGGCACCGCGTCGGCCCCCATGCTGCCCCGCCCTGCGGCGTAGCGGTTGCCGTCGAGGCGATGATGGGTCACCGCGACCCTGCGCGGAGGTGGCGCCGCAGCAGCAGCATCACCACCCACCCCGTCATCGTCACCATCGACGAAGCCGAAGGAGTCCGAGGCTAGCGGCACGTCGGAGAGGGGTGACCCGGCGCCACCTGGCTCGACACACGCCACCGCCAGGCCGCCGATGACCAACAGCAGCTCGGTGGCGCGGATCATGAAATCTCGGCCAGCTCCGTGTCCTCGTCGAGGCCCGCCAGCACCCGCGCTCGGGCGACCTTCGCGTCCCAGTCGATGTGGCGCTCGAGCACGATCCGCTGGGCCTGCGGCGAGCCCGCGCCGTGCATGCACTCGATGCGAAAGGGGACCGATCCCGCGCCGTATGCCAGCGACTCCACCAGCCGCAAGGCCTGCGCGCGCTCACGGCTGTGCACGACGGTCTGCAGCGCGGGCCCGAGCTCGGGGTGATCGAGGTCAGCCAGCGACGGCAGCGTGCTGAGGCCGCCGCCGGCGAGGTCTTCGGCGATGCGTACGATCTCGTAGGGCAGCTTGGTGACGTGGTGTTTGCAGACGTTGGCCAGGATCCGATCCACCTGCCAGATCCCGGAGTCATGCTGGGAGCATTTGCCACACGCTCCGCGACCGAGGCCGTAGATCGTCTCGGTGAGGTGCGCCATCTCCACGAGCTTGTCGCGAATGTGGGAGGCTCGTCGGACGCCGTGCAGGCGGGTGATCAGGTCTGCGGCCCCGGTCAACACGTCGAGATTTCCGGGCTTACAGCCGCCATAGCTCGCCCGGTGAAATCCGGCGAAGGCGTCGATGAGCACCCCCGAGGCCTCGACGTCCCCGTCGATGAACACGTGCTCGTTTTTCACGAAGACGTCGTCGAACAACACGACGCACTCTTGCCCTCCGAATCTGGCGTTGCCAGCGTCGGGCCCTCCTCGCCGATCGTCAGAGGGCTGCCGCCCCAGCACCATGGTCACTCCGTCGGCGCTCACATCTACAGCGCAGGCGACGGCGAAGTCTTCTTCACCGGGACGTAACCCCTGCCCCGGCATAACGACGATCTGGTGAGCGTTGGCTGCCCCCGTCTGATGCAGCTTGGCGCCGCGGATGACGATCCCGTCCGGGCGACGTTGCACGACCCGCAAAAACTGTTCCGGTTGATCCACCGGCCGCTTGCTGCGGTCGCCCTTCGGATCGGTCATCGCGCCGTTGAGCACCAGGTCCTGTCGCTGAACCTGGGCGAGCCAGCTCACAAAGCGCTGGTGGCCGTCGCGTTTGTGCGTCGCGATGAACAACGCGTTGATCCCATCGAGGCCCACGCAACGCTGGAAACAGGTGCCGGTGAGGCGCCCCAGGGCGCGCTGCAGCTCCAGCTTGGCGATCAGGTCCTCGGGGCGCGTGAACAGACCACAGAACCGATTCACCCGCTCTCCGATGAGCTCCGAGTGGACGGTCGCCAGCCGACGCGTGTCTTCGTCCCCGTCGTGAGCCAGTGCATACGTCGCCGCGATGGCGTTGATCGCTGGCCGGATCTTCGGATGTTCGACGGGATCGTCTACCCGCTCGCCGTCCACCCAGAGGCGCAACTTGCGTTCGCGGAGGCTGTCGATGTACTGCGCTACCGTCTTCATGGGCGAGCAGTGTAGGCGGCGCATCTCCCTGGTCTCAACCCAACCGGCTCGCAGCGACGACGATTCCTAATTATACTCGGCGCACGTCAGTCAACGATCGAGGTTATCCACCATGCTTTTCAAACGGTTGACAGGTGCCCTCTGCGCACTCTTCGTGAGCCTCTCCTCATGCAGCTCCGAAGTCGCGGTCGACTCCTTCACCCTGCGTGTGACATCCGACGCCCCGACCTCCGGCGATCCGCTCAGCTCCATGCGCCTGCTGTTCGTTGACGGGACGCAGCGCTATCCGGCTGACGCCAATGACGGCCAGACCAACCTGCCGCTCGTGCTCGCCAACCCTGTGGTCGAGTCGGTGCTGGTGTCCATCCCGTATGGCGGTTCGACCTTCACCTCGGGGTCCGTCACGCTCCACGCGACGGGGCTCGTCGGGAGCACCGCGGCGACTCAGTTCGTCGGCACGATCAACCTGGACGCCAACACGATCATCGACATCCACCTGGAGGCGCTGAGCGATGAATGCGATGCCGACGCGGACGGCTTCGCCGACTGCTCGGTGGCCGGCTGCTGCAGCAGCGACGCCGAGGCGTTGTCGGACTGCGAACCAAACGAGCCCACGGCCAACCCCTGGGCCGTCGAGGACAGCTGCGAGCCCTGCTCGGACACGATCGATCAAAACTGCGACGGCCAGGACGCGCCCTGTATCGACGAAGACGGCGACGGCATCCCGGATTGCGAAGAGGTCCTGGCGGGCTGCGGCGCCGGTGAGCCGACGGTGGCGCCGGGGCTGCCCGAGCTGTGTGATGGGATCGACAACAACTGTGATGGGGTCACCGATGAGGGCTTCTTCCTCGTCGAGGCTGGCACGATCCTGGTCAGCGGAGACGCCTGCGGGCAGGGCCAGTGCGCCGGCGGAGTGGTCCAGTGTCTCGACGCCCAGACGGTCCAGTGCTCGACGAACGCCAGCGCCGATCCGATCGAGGACTGCACCGACGAGATCGACAACAACTGCAACGGGGTCGTCAACGAGGGCTGCGAAGCAGACGACGCCGACGGCGACGGGTTCGACCCGGGCGAAGGTGACTGCAACGACTACGACTCCGCGTTCAACCCGAACGCGGTGGAGGGCTGCTGCCCGCTGACGCTGCAGGGGCTCCCCAACGCGCTGGAGCTGTGCGATCGAAACTGCGACGGCGCCACGACCGACTGCGCGGCAGACGACCACGATGGTGATGGGTTCGGAGCCGACGACTGCGCCGACGACGATCCGCTGACCTATCCAGGCGCGGCGGAGAAGTGCGGCGACGGGATCGACCAGGACTGCTTCGCGGGCGACGCGGCCTGCGGCTCCGGGTTTGTCGACGAAGACGGCGACGGCTGGAGCCCTCCAGATGACTGCAACGACGCCGATCCCGCCATCAACCCAGAGGGCGAAGAGGCCTGCGACGGCGTCGACAACGACTGCAACGGTTCCATCGACGATGGAAACCCGGAGACCCAGGACAGCGCCCCCTGCGGCAGCGACGTGGGGCTGTGCACCTTTGGCAGCAAAGTGTGTGTCAACAGCGGAGGGTTCGTCGGTCAGGTGTTCTGCTTGGGCGGCCAGGGCCCGGCCGCGGACATCTGCGACGGCGCCGACAACGACTGCGACGGGACCGTCGATCAAGACTTCCTGCCCGGCGCGGTGAGCAGCTACACGGACTTCGACGGGACCACCGGGCTCGGCCTCGGCGACTCCTGCGGCGCCGGCGTGTGCAACG
>JAAZYN010000535.1 GCA_014239625.1 Myxococcales bacterium
ATACCGCATGCTCCACGAACTGGGACGGGGCGGCATGGGCGTCGTCTACCTGGCGGAACGCGCCGACGGCACCTACCAGCAGCAGGTGGCGCTCAAGCTGGTCGCCCTGGGCGCTAGCGCCGACGCGCTGGGCCGATTTTCCCGCGAACGACAGATCCTCGCCTGGCTCGAGCATCCCAACATCGCTCGCCTGCTCGACGGTGGCACCACGTCGGAGGGCGTGCCCTATCTCGTGATGGAGCTCGTCGACGGCGAGGTCATCTTCCCGCAGGTCCTCCAGACCATCATGGACCAGATCAAGGCGCTGGAGTTGCATGGCATGTGCCTCCCGCGCGACCTGGGCGGCATGAACTGCCCTCTGATGCTCTACATGCTCAACTCCGAGATGTTCGCCCGCGCCGACGTGTCGACGATGACCCATCACGGGTTTCACGGTGGCATGGCCATGGCGATGCTCGTCTACTCGCTTCAGGAGGGGACCACCGAGTTCCAGCGCGATCCGCCGCGGCTGGTCTCGACACGCTTTGCCGACGCCATCGGCGAGATCGTGCGCGGCGAGGCCTGGGGCTGCATGGACATCACCGAGCCCGACGCCGGCAGCGACATGGGTGCGCTTCGCTGTCGCGGAGAGCAGGACGCCGAGGGTCGATGGACCGTCACGGGTCAGAAGATCTTCATCACCAGCGGCCATGGAAAGTATCACTTCGTCATCGCTCGGACCGAGGACGCGGGCGACCCGAACGATCCCTTCGCGGGGCTCGCGGGCCTGTCCATGTTCCTGGTGCCCACCTACGAAGATCGCGGCAGTGGGTCCGACCGCAAGCGCATCCGGTTGGCGGAGATCGGGCGCCTGGAGGAGAAGATCGGCCACAAGGGATCGGCGACCTGCCAGATTCACTTCGACAAGAGCCCGGCGCACCTCATCGGCAAACGCGGTGAGGGCTTTCGTTACATGCTGCTGCTGATGAACAACGCCAGGGTCGGCGTGGGCTTCGAGTCGATCGGGCTCTGCGAGGCTGCGCTGCGCATGGCAAAAGCGTACGCAGCCGAGCGGCGGTCGATGGGCAAGACGATCGATCAGCACGAGATGATCGCCGACTACATCGCGGAGATGGAGACCGACGTGGTGGGCCTCCGGGCCATCGCCGTGCAGGCGTGCCTGCACGAAGAGATGAGTCAGAAGATCTCTCTTGTGGCCGAGCACTTACTGGATCCGGGGTCCCTCGAGGGGAAGCGGAAAGAGGCCGAGGTGCGACAGCACAAGGCCGCCGCCCGTCGTATGACGCCGCTGTTGAAATACCTGGCGGCCGAGAAGGCGGTGGAGATGGCGCGGCGGAACATGCAGATCCATGGTGGCGTGGGCTACACCAAGGACTATGGGGCCGAGCGGCTCCTTCGCGACGCGCTGGTCATGCCGATTTACGAGGGGACCAGTCAGATTCAGTCGCTGATGTGCATGAAGGACACCCTCGGGGCCATCATGAAGAGCCCGCAAGACTTCCTTCGCCGGATCGCCCAGACGCGGTGGCGCTCCCTATCTGCTCGAGATCCATTGGAGCGGCGCTTGGCCAAGCTCCAGTCGACGTCCCTGTCGGCGCAGCAGCACCTGATCCAGAGGACGGCGACGGACAAAGTCAAAGGGCTGCGGGGGACCCCGCTGGCGCAATGGCAGGAGGCTCTGACGCGAGGCTGGAATCCAAAGAAGGACTTCGCCTACGCCATGCTTCATGCCGAGCGGTTGACCCGCATCCTCGCCGACGAGCTGATCTGCGAGCTGTTGTGGAGGCAGGCAGAGGCCCATCCTGAGAGGCGTGTCTGGCTGGAGCGCTACCTCGAGAGAGCGGAGCCTCGGAGCCGCTGGCTCTTGGAGGAGATCACGACCACGGGCGAGGGCTTGCTCAAGCGGCTCGCAGCACATAGCGCGGGCGACGCAGCGAAGCGCGCCTGAGCGGCGCGCCAGCGTCAGCGGGGCACGGGTCGTCGGACGCGCTCAGGCTGAGACGCGCTCAGTCTGAGGGATCCCGATCCCGATCCCGATCCCGATCCCGATCCCCCGGCTTACGGCCGCCGCGGGTGTCATACGTGTAGCTCTCCAGCTTGCCCCGGTGATACGTGAACCGCTCACGCTCTTCTTCGTCGTGAACCAAGACGGTTCCTCTGTGTTCGACCGAGAACTCCTTTGCTGCAGCGATCGCCGCAGCGCGGGTGTCGTAGTCGTGCGTCTGGGTACCGACGGTGACGAGGTACATGCGCTGAAAACTCCGGGCCTTTGCTTGCGTGTTGTAAGCCTAAAGGGCGCCGCAACAGATGGTCAAATCGTGCCGCGCAGAGCGACCTCGATGTCGCCGCCGGTCAGTCCAAGACGCCGGTGATGATACCGAGAGATTTCAGAGCCTCTTTGACCTGTTCGGCGCAGTGGATGGCATCATCACATCGGTCGAGGACGAAGTCGGCGTCCGTCGGCGCGTCGGAGCCCACGTGGATCGTGACGAACTGGTCGGGGGCGACCAGCGTCCGGATGATGCGGTGGTCTGCCAAGCCAAAGGTGTTGGAGGTGGAGATCACCAGGTGGCCCGCGTCCAGCATCAGGTTGGCCACCTCCCCGTACCGTCTCACCATCTCGGCCCGATCCATGGTCCCGACCAGATCCTGGTCGACGCCCAGAAACACGTTCCGCGCGTCCAGCAGGTAGGTCGCAAATCCAGCGTTGAACAGATCGCTCTCGAGCTCTCTGGCGATCGCGGCTTTGCCAACCCCTGCGTCACCGGTGAGCAGGACGACCCCCGGTCGGTGGCCGTAGCGGCTCGCGCGGTGCAGCTGCGTGATCTTTCCGCGCACCCACTCGAAGTCCCGCTGCCGCGCGCTCTCTCGAATCTGCTGCAGGTCGTCGGCGACGGTGTCGCGGACGATCCCCCCGCCGGCCACATCGTAGCCGTCGACCACGACGAACCGCCCGGTCCCTTCGAACTCGTGCGTCAAATCGAACGCGATGGGCCGTTTGGTCTCCAGGACGACGTCCGCGACGTCGTGACGTTCGATCTGCAGCGTGTCGAGCGACGCGTCCAGCGCGCTGGCGTCGATGATGGTGATGATGTCGTTGATCCGGCAGGCGATGGCCTTGGTCCCGAGCTTGAGCTTGTAGTCGCGCCCCCGGACCATGGGCTCCCGTCCGAGCCAAAACAGGTTGGCCCGAAAGCGCGTGCTGACCCGAGGGCGCCGCTGCAACGTGCTGACGATCTCGCCTCGCTCGATGTAGTGCTCTTCGGTCACCGTGAAGCCGACCGCCCGCCCCGCCCCCATCGCGTCCGTCGCTGGCGACGAGAACGCCTCGATCGACTTGACCTGTGTGGTCTTGTTCGACGGCGAAAATGCGATCCGTTCGCCGACCCGGAGGGTCCCCGACTCGATCCGCCCGGCGATGATCCGCCGGTCGTCGCCCTTGTGGTTGAACTTGTAGACGTCCTGGACCGGCAGCCGCAGGGGGAGGTCCTCGCTCGGCGGCGCTTTGCGGGACAGGTCCACCCCGTCGAGCACCGTCGGCCCCGTGTACCAGCGCATGTGATCGCTACGGGGGGCGATGTTGTC
>JAAZYN010000536.1:0-3018 GCA_014239625.1 Myxococcales bacterium
CATCTCGAGACCGACGTGCAGCCCCACCGCCGCCAGCGCGGAGCGGAACAGAGCCCGGAAGGGGGCCCCCGAGCCCCTGGACACCAGCAGCGCCGCCAGCGCGGCCCACAGGGGGATCGCCAAGAAGGCGTGAGTGACTCCACCGCGGTCAAGGAGGTAGGAGCCCTGGCCCGACAGCAACAGCAGCGCGTCCAGGTCCGGCGCGAGGGCGGCCAACACGCCGACCAGCGCGGCCTGCTTCGGGGTCACCGGATCGCGTCGCATCAGCCACGCCGCCAACACCCCGAGGAGAGCGAGAGTTAAGGGCTCCAACGCCCCTCCGACGAGACGATCTCGATGGTCTTGATGACGTCGCCCTGGGCGAGACGCCGCACCACCTCCATCCCCTTGACCACCTGCCCGAACACCGTGTACGTGCCGAGCAGATGGGGCTGAGGGGTCAGCGCGATGAACCACTGGCTTCCGCCGGTGTCTTTTCCGGCCAACGCCATCCCGACGGCGCCGATCCGATAGGGGGTGGGGTTGTTCTCGCAGCGGATCGTGTGCCCCGGCCCGCCCCAGCCGTCGCCACGTGGGTCACCCGCCTGAACCACGAAGCCGGGGACGACGCGGTGGAACTTCACGCCGTCGTAATAGCCCTTGCGCGCCAGGGCGACGAGGTTGGCGACGGTGAGTGGGGCCAGGTGGGTGTCGAAGCGGATGGCCACCCTCCCCAGGTCGGTGTGCAGCCAAGCCCCCACGACCTTGCTCTTCCGGGCCCGCCGGTGGGCGGTGAGGTCCAGCGGAGAGGGCGCCGTCGCCGCTCGGTGGATGACCTTCGGCGACTCGAGCTCCCGGGCGAGCCTGCGCAGGCTGTTGTCGCGCTGACCGGCGGCCCAGGCGAGCACCGACCGCTTGGCGGCGGCGTCCCCCAGGCTGTGTACCGCCCGAACCAGGTCGGCGGCGACCTCGACGTTGGACCCGAACCGCCTCTGGGCTGCGACGACGTCGGGCGTCAGCGCCGAGAGCTGCTGCTTGGCGACGATGTCCGCGGCCACCGCGGCTACCGGCCCATCCGGCCCGGCCAGGGCACCCCGCAGCAGCTTCGCTCGGCTCTTGAGCGTCGCCTTGTGGCCTTTCTTCCAAGCCGCCGACAGGGCCGTCAACGCGGCCATCTTCACGGCCGGAGAGGCGCCCTTGCGGGTCACCAGCCTGGCGACCAGCCCGAGCTTACCCGCCGCCGCGCCCAGCCGGACGCCCTCGGCGCTGTTCAGGCAACCCTCGTGAAACCGATCCAGACACTCCAGGCGCGCCAGGCGCCGCAGATGGGCCGGGTGATGGGTGGCGCCCTGTGGGCGCGCTCGCCACGCCGCGAGGACCTGGCGCAGGGGGCTGCCGGGCAGCTGTCCCCGAGCCTGCAGCGCAGCCACCAGGACGTGATAGGCGGGGCTGTTCAGAGACGTCCGGACCGTGGTCGCCAGGTGGTTGATGATGGGCGCCCACTCAGCGGGGGTGCCCGCTCCTCGCCAGCCGCGCAGCATCCACGCAATGGCATGGGGCGACAGGCGGCCCCCCAAGAGCGCCGGCGTGATGTCCGCCAGCCGGGCGTCGGCGAACCGTTTTCCCATGAGCGCGCGCGACGCCTGCAGACGCACGTCCGCGTCGGAGTGCGCGAGGGCAGCGATGACCGAGGTGTAGATCGCCGCCGGCCCGCCCTCGAACCGCCCGCGACTCACCGCGTAGAGACCAGCCGCGAGGACCGGAGGCTCCTTGGAGCCCAGGGCGTCGGCGATGACCTTGACCTTCCACGGCTCACGCTTGAGTCGTCGCGCGATCAGGCCCGCAGCCCTCACAGCCCACGGGCGGTACCACGGAGGCGACGTCGCGGCGGCCGCCATGGCGGCCTGCCCACCCATCCGGCCCAAGGACTTCCATATCTCTCGCACCACTGTTCGCTCCGGATCCAGGCGCACCTGTCGCACCAGGAGGCCCTCGTGGCGCGGATCATCGAGCTCGCCGATGGCGAAGGCCACCATCACGCGGACGTCGGTGTCACGGTCCTGGAGGCCGGCAGCGAAGGTCTCACCCAGTCGATCGCCGTCCATCTCTCCGCGACCCAAAGCGAGGAAGGCCCGCGCCCGCACCGACGGGCTGTGGGGAGGCGCGGTGAAGGCCTCGAGCTGTGCGGTGCCAGCGCGCAGGTCCTCCAGCGCAGCGATGGTGTCGAGCGCCTGGGAATCGGGGGGGCGGACGGCGGGCTGACCGACCAGGGGCGCGATGAGCAACAGAGACAGTAGAGACATGCGAGGGTTTTAACGCTAGATTCGCACCATGTCGCGCCCGAAGCACAGCTTTGCCATGGCGGCGGCGCTGCTCCTTGTAGGAATACCGGCGAATGCGGGCGGCCAGGGAGACGTCACCGGGCGCGCGCTGGTCGGGTTCTCGCACACCAGCGTCGAAAAGAGGGTGGCTGGTGCGCCCACATCGATCAGCGGCTTCGGGCTCATGGTCGAGGGCGCGGTGGGCGGGAGGCTCACGGAGAACCTCTGCCTCTTCGGCACCGGCATGCTCCTGGTCATGCCCAAAGATACGGTTCACGTGGACGGCCGCGACCTGTGGCTCCTCGAACACGACACGCTCATCTGGGGGATCGGGTTCGGGCTCAGCTATCATCTCCCCCACGGGTTCTGGATCGGCGCCGATGTCCGGCTCGGGTCACTGCGCCCGTTCGCGTCGGAGTTCGAGATGGCCGAGGTGCCAGGTACACCGAGCGAGGAATCGGACGCGGGCTTCATCGTCGACGGCATGGTCGGGTGGGCCCATGACGTCGCGGCCGACGTCCACCTGGGGATCGCCACGTGGATCATCTATACGACCCACGGCACCGACGGCGGCACGGCGTGGAGCGGGTTCACCTTTGGCGCGGCGGCCACGCTTCACTTCCGCTGAAACCGTTCGTCAGGATCCGCGCGTAAACTCGGCACCGACCTCAAGCGGCTGGAAGGTGGTGGGGTGCGCCCGCGGATTGAAGGCCGCGCC
>JAAZYN010000536.1:3028-3570 GCA_014239625.1 Myxococcales bacterium
TGGCGCGGCGGCCACGTTGCACTATCGCTGAAGCGGCTCGTCAGGACCCGCCCGTAAACACGGCGTCGACCTCGAGCGGCGCCGCAGATCAACCCCGACGCTCGCATCCAAACCACGACGCGGCCTCACCCGATCTCGTCCGCCTCCGGTTCGTGCCGCGCGCCCCACCGCTCCGTCTCCTCGGGCCCATCGACGCGCTGGCCGGTCACCAATAGCGGCGCGGAACGCACGTCAAACCGACGCCCAGTTTGGTGCTCATCACGTCCAGCTCTCGGGCCAGCGCCTCGTCCTCGATGGCCACCTCCACGATGCTGCGATGGGATCGGTACTCGGGAACTCGGATGACTCCGCGCCAGAGCTCCGCGCGCTTGCCCTTGATGTTCGGCCGGATGACCACCTCGCACAGGGACGGGGAGGACGCGCGACCGACCATGAGGATCTTCGGCGGCCCCGCTGGCTGGCCCACCAGGGCCGCGCGGAGCCGGTGTTAGGGCTTGGACGCCACCTTGGGCGCGGGGGCCGTGACCCGGGGACACTGCTCG
>JAAZYN010000537.1 GCA_014239625.1 Myxococcales bacterium
CCGGTGCCCGTCTTGGCGCCTTGGCCACCCTTGAAATGAAACGCTTGGACGACGTCGAGCTTGTCCCAGGAGAACCCAAACCGAGCTGAGGCCAGCTCGTAGAGGTACCTGTCGTTGGCCTGCTGCTCCTCGGGCAACATGCCACCCTCTCCGCTGCAGATCCCCGTGCCGGCCTTGTTCGCGCCCAACGCCAGAGCGACCTTCGCCTCTTCTGAAAGGGCGCCGAAGCTCATGTCGCTGACGAACAACGGGATCTCCAAGGACAGCGGCCGCTTGGCCCGGGGGCCGATGATGAGTCCGCTCTGGACCGGGTCGTCGTCGAGCAGCGGCACGCGGTGCAGCTGAGCGGTGACGAACTGTAGCGACTCCCATCGCGGCAGATCGCCACGCAAGACACCCATCGCGGACACTTTGCCGTGATGGCCCACTTTGCTCAGCCCGTTCTGCGCGAGCTCGGCGATGTCTTTTACAAACGGCTCTTCCGGCGTGCCGTGCGGGTCTTGGTAGGTGCCTTGGAAGGCATCCCGCTCGAACGGTTGGGGGTGCTCGCGCTCCCATTCGGCCACGGCGTCCGCGTCCACGAGGACCTCGTCGCCTTCGATCCAGGCCTCGAAGCGATGCAGGCGCTCGTCGTTTTCGTAGGCGCTGATGCCGGTCTTGTAGCGGTAGTCCCAGCCGTGGACGCCGCAATAGAGGTTGTCGCCGTCGATGTACCCGTCGGCCAGCAGCGCGCCGCGATGGTGACACCGTCCATGCATCACCGAGACCTGGTCATCCCAGCGGATGACCACCATGTCGACGTTACTGACCAGCGCGTACGCGGGCTCTCGATCGGCGAGTTCGGACCAGTGGGCTACGGCGAACGGCCTCATGACTACCTCCGAGGTGAGACGAACACGCGGGCGCCATCATGCGTCAACCCGTTGACTCTGCCAACCGAGGTATTATCCCTCCCGGCTCTTGCTCCTATCGCCGCTCACTACTGGACCCGCGCATGCCCCCGCACGCCACATTTCGGCCCTACGATGATGCCACAGACCGGGACGCCCTTCGGCGCATCTGGCGAGAGTGTGGCTGGTTGGGCAGCGATGACGCGAGCCTCCATGCCATGGACGCGTTCCACGAGGACGTCGCGGAGCTCTGGGTCGCTGAGATAGACGGCCAGGCCGAGGCGTGTGTGGCCGGTTTCACCGGCGACATTCAGCACGGCGAGACGCGGCTGCCGGCGGCGGTCATCGGCGCGGTCGTGGTCTCCTTGATCGCGCGCCGTCAGGGGATCGGCGGTCGACTGACCGCGCGGGTCATGCAGCGGTTGGCGCTGGCGGGGAGCGCGGTGGGGTGCCTGGGCATCTTCGACCATGGGTATTACGACGGGCTGGGCTACGGCTCCGGAGCGTACGATCGGTTCGTGTGGCTCGACCCGGCTCGACTGCAGGTCGAGGTCCCCAAGAGAACCCCTGTGCGTCTGCAGGTCTGCGAACAACACATCGCCGACATTCACGCCGCCCGCCACGGCCGCATGCGGCTGCACGGGTCGGTGTCGATCGACGCTCGAGGCCACACCGCCGAGTCGATGTTTAGCGCCAAAGACGGCCTCGGCCTTGGCTACCGCGATGATCATGGCCGCCTGACGCATTACCTCTGGTTTCAGCGCGACGGCGCCGAAGCGGGCCCGTGGAAGTGCTGCCACCAAGCGTTCGAGACGTGGGATCAGTACGTGGAGCTGCTCGGGCTGCTCAAGAGCGTGAGCGACCAGGTGCGGCTCGTGCGGCTCTACGAGCCTGGGCCGTTTCAGCTGCAGTCCATGGTGTCGCGCCCCTTCCGGGCCTACGGCACGACCAAGGGCGGCTCGTTCTGGCAGCACACCGAGGACTTCGCCTGGAGTCAGTACCGGCTCGACGACGTGCCGGCCGCCATCGCGGCGGTGCGATCACCGGTGGACGTTCAGTTCTCCCTGAAGCTGGCCGACCCTGTGGCGGGGCGGCTCTCGGGAGGCTCTCCGTGGAGCGGCGTCGCGGGTGACTATACGGTGCAGCTCGGCCCCGGCGGGTCGACGGCCAGGCGGGGAGGGCGCGCGGCCACTCCGGCCCTGCGCGCCAGCGTGAACACCTTCACGCAGTGGTGGTTGGGGGTGATGCCTGCGAGCGTGCTCGCCGCGCGCGGTGACTTTCACGCTCCAGTCGACCTCATCGGCGAGCTGGACCGGGCGATCGCGCTCCCCAGACCGGTCCCTGACTGGGACTTCTGATGGAGCCGGTCAGTTGGGTTGAACGCGAGATTTCCCAGGCGATTTCGTTGCAGGCAGCCCTGGTCTCCGGGGCGCGCGCCCCGGTCTCAGCGCGGGGAGTGGGCTGACCAACCAGCTGCGAAACGTTCGGTCATGGCGGTGATGGTCAGGCTCGGGTTCACCCCGACGTTGGCGCTGACGACGCTGCCATCGGCCACGTATAGACCGGGGTATCCAAACACCTGGTGGTGGACGTCGACGACGCCCTCGCCTCGATCCCGTCCCATCTGGCAGCCGCCCAGGATGTGGGCGGTGGACGACGCCCCCAGCAGGCTCTCCATGAGGGCGTTGCCGGGTGTCCCCCCGGACACAGCGGCGAACGCGCGCGCCGCGTCGTTGGCCTCCGGGATATAGGCCGGCGCGGCGCGGCCGGGGATCCGCCGAGACCGCAGCCCGACCCCCGCCAGCCCCCCGAGGCGCTTACCCCAGGTGAACTGCAGCTGGTTGTCGAGGTCTTGCATCACGGTCAGCACGCTCACGCGCTGATGCCAGTCGCGGGCGCGAGTCGCCGCGGTGGCGCGCCGGAAGTCCGTCAGCGTTCGGCCGATGGTCTTCAAGGCGCGCCGGCGTGGCTCAGCCCCATCCACCAGCGGGCCCACCTGGTATTTCAAGAACTCGAGCGCCCGCGGGAAACGGTTCTGGGTGATGTGCGTGTGCTCATCGGCGTAGAAGTGCGTCGAGATGGCTGGTCCGTCGCTGAGCGCTGGTCCGTCTTTTCGCCCGGTGATGGCGACGATCGCCTCGCTGTTGGTTCGAATGACCTGCCCGAGCTCGTTGGACAGGGCCGGGAGCGTACCGTCGCTATCGCGCGCCTTGAACAACAGCTCCAAGGTACCCACGGCGCCGGCGGCGAGGATGACCTTGCGCGCCGTGATCGGCGCATGGGACCGCTTGCCCGCCAACGCGTCCGTGGCCCGGAGCTCGTAGCCGGCGCCGTCATGGCTCTGTACCGGCTCAATCGTCTCGACGCGGTGACGGGGTCGGACCTCCGCCCCCAGCTGCTCGGCCAGATAGAGATAGTTTTTGTCCAGGCTGTTCTTCGAGCCGTAAGGGCACCCACCCATGCACTCACCGCAGGAGCGGCAGCTGGTGCGTGCGGGTCCGCGACCTCCAAAGAAAGGGTCGGGGGCGGGGCGCACCTGGTCGCCGTCGCCGAAATAGATCCCCAACGGCACCGGGCCGAAGCTGGCGTGGGCGCCCATGGCCTTGGCGGTGGACTCGAGGTAGTCGTCCATCCGGCCTCGCACGGGGCAATCCGTGACACCCAACATGCGCT
>JAAZYN010000538.1 GCA_014239625.1 Myxococcales bacterium
GGGTGGCCGGTCCTCACCGACATCACCAGCGGGCTGCGGTTCGCGGGGCGGGGCCGAGCGCTACAAAGCCGGCTTGCCGTTCGTCGATCACGGTGATGACGTCGAGCTCCGTCCGCGCCTCCAGCGCCAGCAGCATGGGGATGTTTCTGGCCCCAGGGCTGGCCACGACGTGACGCACGCCAGCCTGGATCAACGCTGAGACGATCGCGCCTGCGGCCGCGGCGTTCGCTTGCGCACAGCGGCGCCCCGCGCCAGCCTCGTGGGCTGGGAGTCGTACCGGGACTGCCGCGCTCATGCCTCACCCCGGTCGGCCAGGGCCGTCTTGGCGGTGCTGAGTTTGGCCTCTGTCTCGTGCCACTCAGCCGCCGGATCGGACCCCTCGACGATGCCGGCCCCGGCGAACGCCCAGGCCTGTCCATGTCGAATCAGGGCGCTCCGCAGCGCAACAGAGAGCTCGCCGTTTCCGGCCCCGTCGAACCAGCCCGCGGGGCCAGCGTAGTGGCCCCGGTCCATGGCCTCGTGGTCCGCGAGCCAGCGCTTCGCTTCGCCCGCAGGGCTCCCCACGATAGCGGCGGTGGGGTGAAGACGGGCCGCCAGCGCCAGGATGTGAGAGCGGCGCCGGAGGGTGCCCCTGATGGGGGTGCGCAGATGAAGTAGCGACGCGAGCGTTCGGGCGTCCGGCGCCGCGGGGACGCTCAGGTCGTCGCACAGCGGGCTCAGCGACGAGACGATGCCGTCTACAACGACGGCGTGCTCGTGACGGTCCTTGGCCGACGCGAGGAGGGCCTCGAGTTGCCCCGGACCTCGGCGCGTGGTGCCCGCGAGCGCCTCCGTCGAGACGTGCCGCCCGTCGAGGGCGACCAGCCGCTCGGGCGTCGAGCTCAAGAAGGTCCCGGCCCCCGGCCACCGCACGATGATGTGGGTCGCGCTTGGCTCCGCGGCACGAGCCGAGCCGAGCAGTGAGGCGAGGGTCGGAGCCCCCGCCAGGGAGAATCGGGCTGCGCGTGCGACCACGACTTTACAGAGCGACGTGTTGTCCGAGATCGCTCGAACAGCGGTGGAGACGGCGGCCTCGTAGCTGGCTCGTGTCGTGGGCAACACCGCCGGGGATTGGAACGCGGCGGGCGCGGCCTCAGCCGCGGCGGGATCATCACCCGTCGCCAGGATCAGCCACCGCTGACCAGGGCCGCCGGCGAGGATGAGGACCCGTGGGATCCAGAAACGGGCGTCGGGCCAGTCACCCCACACCCCGGGTTCGACCCGCGGCCGCCCGGGAAGACAGGCGAGACTTCCCACCCAAAGGGGGATAGTGTCAGGGCGATCATCCGGGCCCTCGAGGTGTTCGGTGACGCGAGAACAGGCTTGGTGAAGTCGGGTGTGGGTGTCAGGCCCGTTGAGCGCGACGCTGAGCGCTGAACCCGACGCATACAGAGACCGCCCGCTGACCGAAGATGAGTAGGCGAATAGCGTACTTCCGTCTCCGACCAGCTCTTCTGGGGAGGTCCCGGAAGGTAGCTCCAAGCGCCGGCAAAAGCGACGAATGGACGGGGCGTGTATGGCAGGAACCGGAATTTGAGCGGTCACCGGAGCCTCTTGATAATTGTTCATGGCGTTGTGAACAAGGTGCCCCGAAGTCATACGCACTATTTATCCGTGCGGCAAGTGTCAAAGACCGGAACTTCGAGGGTGCGTGTATGGCTGCGTCGCGAGGGCGTGCGGGCGCCGGGGGCTCGGGTCGTCGCGGTCGGTCACCGCCGCAGCTGGCCGGGGGGCGCGGGTGTCAGCGCAGCGGATCGGCCGGCTGGACTATCAGCGGGTAGGCGGCCTTTGGTGCTACGGCAGCGCCAGAACCATCCGGTGGATGAAGGTCGGGTTGACCTGGCCGTCGATCCAGGTGCGGTCCGGGTCCTCGGGATCGGAGCTGTAATTGTAGACGAGGTAATGGTGCGCATCGAGTGGCACCATGCCGGGAAAGCAGGTGTCGCCCGCCGACGGAAGGTCCAGCACGTGGGTCACTTCGAGGCTGGTCGGGTCTACCTCCCACACCGCGCAACGTTTGGGGGTCGTGGAGTATGCGATGAGCAGATCGGTCAGCGTTAGATCGGGGTCTGCATCCGGCAACTGAGTCAGGTCGTACCACCCGCTCTCGGTCACCTGCCGTCGAGCGATCAGCATGATCTTGCTGCCGTGCTTGAAGACCAGTGGGGAGTCGAACTTTCGAGGGTCGTTGACGCAGTCCCATGTGCCGATGGCGGCGGGCTCCGCTCTGCAGATCTTGGAGCCATATCCCGTGTCGTCACCACGCTCGTTTCGGGTGACGGCGATGACAGCGCCATCGTCGGTGAACTCGAAGTCGGTCTCTGACCCGCCGCCGATGGAGACCACCGGTTGTTGCGGGACCACTGGAGTCCAGTTCACGCCATCGGTGGTGGTGAGCCAACTGATCTCGAGGCCCTCGGTGAGCTCGCCGGTGGCGTTGTAGATCTCGCCGCCTCCGACGTAGCCCAGCATGTACGGCACCCCGTCGACGACCTTGGTGCGCCACGGGATGAACCCTTCATAGTCCTCGGGTTGGCCGGGCCAGCCGATGGCGGCCGTGCTCTCACCCCACTGTCCGGGACCAAGGTATCGCGCCATCCGGGTCTCGTGTGGCTCGAAGTCCACCGGGTTGGTTCCGAGGACCGCGAAATATAAAAAGAGTTCGCCGTTCCACGATAAAAATCGGGGTTCGCGCAAGTCGCGCTGCAGATCGAATCCGCCCTCGTAACGCCACGTCACCTCATCGTCGGTGCTCAGCACCCAGAGCCGGACATGTTCGCTGGCGAAGTGGCTCTCGCCGGTGCGAAACGCCAGGAATATCCGTCCGGAGTGGCGCACGATGTCCAGGTTGTTGTTGGCTAGCCCGGTCTGGACCTGCACGGGTAGGTGGTCGCCCGGGACGACCACAGTGAAGCCCTCGATCCGGGGTTCACCAGGCGGGCTTGTCTCCGGTTCGGCATCAGCTTGATCGATGTCCGCTGGCAGGTCGGCGGCGACATCACCGCTGCCAGGATCCGTATTCGGGCAAGCGACGGACATGAGCGCCAGAGCTATCGACGTTGCGAGCCGCATGTCAGAGAGGTCCTCCAGTGTCTCATCGGGGTGCCGAGGTGCGACCGCAAACCCCGAGCCTGTGGATGTACCTCCGGGAGAGGATGACCCCGGGGCGGTCTAAGGGGTCCAGTCAGGCAGGCGCGGTTTCTTACGCGCCTTCTTGCGCTTGGTCCCGGTGCGGCGCGGCGCGGGCTTCTTGACGACCTCGGGCGATGCGATGGCGCTAAGGTCCACCGCGACGCTGAAGTCCTCGCGTCGGAGCTGCTGCTTGGTCACCACGAGCTCCCTGTCCGTGTGCCCCTCTCGGCTGAACTTCAGGGTCAGATGGCGATGGTCGTTCAGCGCCGTGGCGTCGTCGTCTGTGAGCGTGTATTCGACAGGGCTCTCGCCGAGGTCTGACGACGTCTCGAGGATCACGACGCGGGTCCTCGGGGCCAGCTTGAAGCTGAGCCTGGGGAGCTTGTCGAG
>JAAZYN010000539.1 GCA_014239625.1 Myxococcales bacterium
CGTCTCCGACCACAACGAGTAGCCCGCCGGCGCGGTGTGCAAGAGCGCGTCAGCCCCCTCAAGCCTGGCCAGGTATCGCCGGAGCCGGTTGATCGAGACATACATCCGGTTGTCGTCTCTGGCGGGATGATAGTCCGATAGCCCCCAGACCTGGGTCGCCAGCGCTTCTTTGGAGATCGGCGCTGTTGTCGCGCCTGCCACGGCAGCGAGGATTCGGATTCCGATCTGTTGTCGCGACAAGTCCAGGGTCTCTCCGGACGGCGACACCAGGCGCTTGCCGACCACGTCGACCACCCACATCGGCTCCCACACCCCCGGCGTCTTCACGATGAGACCGAGCGTGCGACCGCTCCAGGAGGCGCGCGCCGCGCGGTAACAGCTCCGGGCAAAGCCCCGCTCGGGAACGACTCCTCGAAGCCACGCCCGCGCGAGTGACCGTGACGGCGCGGTGCCGCCGACGGCGAGCTGAGCCAGCGCCCTCGCATCTGGCGCCGAGCGCGCCGCGGCCGCCCAGAGCTGCGCCCAATCGCGCAACATCGGGCTGCCGATCTGCCCCGCGACGTTGCGAAGCTCGGCCAAGGACTTAGAGAGCCCTTCCCGACTCTGCAGCGCGGCGACGATGGGCAGACGAGACAACAACGCGCAGGCGTATGCCATGGTCCAGCCCGCTTCGGCCGAGCGCCGGGCGCTGCTGGTGCAGAACAGGTCAGCCTCGGCCAATCCCCCGCGCATGAACAGCGCCCGTGCCCAGCCCACCTCGACAATGGTGGCTACCAACGACCGTCGCGCGGTCCCCGGCGAAAGGACCGACAGTGACGCCGGCGCGATCTCCCGGTCGGGGTGGTCATCCAGGGCCGCAAGATAGGCGTTCATCGCCTCCAGGCCCCGCGCAATCGGGGGCGACGGCAACGGCGCCGTGTTGTCTTCGCTGGGCCACTGAGCGTCTAGCAGGCGACCCGTCATCTCGCGTGCCTCCCGGGCCCACGGGTAGATCGCCCATATCGCGCTTTCGCGAGCGTCGTCGAGGGCCGAGTCGAACCCTGCCCGCGCTGCGGCTTCATCGCCATCGAGAAGCGCCAGACCCGCCTCGACCATGCGCTCAACGATCCGGTCGAAGGGGCTCCCTAGCTGTTCGACCCGCGTCAAAGCGTCCTCGGCGTCCTGTCGTCGACCCGCCAACAGCGCGTTGACGGCCGTCAGGAGATGGGCGCGGCGACGCCCCGTCCCCGTGGGAGAGCCCTGCCCGAACAGCGACTCTGTGTCCCTTTTCCCACCAAGGGCGACCGCGACTTGAGCGCGCTCCACGTCGATCGCGTCGCGCTCGAGCGGTGGCAGCAGCTCGGCGCGCGAGTGCAACGCGCGAGAAAGGGCCGCGGCGCGTTCATAATCCCCTTCGAGCATGAGGGCCTTGGCCAGATACGCGTCGCGATGAGCGGCGTTGACCGGGTCGCTGCACTCTAGACCGTCGAGCAGCTCCATCGCTTCATCAGACCGACCGATGGCGGTCAACCCGCGCGCGCGCTTGACGCTCAGCGATTCGTATAGAAAGGGACCCACGGTGAGGTCATCGGTCTCCTCGACCACCTGGGCGTGCCGCCCAAACTGCAACAGCGCCTCCAGCCACACGGGAAGAGCCTCGGGGACTGTGGGGCGCGGCTGCGCTGCCGCCCACGCGAGGGTCTCGGGTGAACCGGTCACCGTGGCTGCCTTGAGCGCCCATCCTGTGAGTCGGCCCGGCAGCATGCCCTCCGGCCACCCCAACATGTGTCGCCAGAGCCACAGCCCGCGGCCGCCGATCAGCAGCCGATCACCATGACGCTCGAGAAGGTCACCGACCCGGTCCGCGAGCCCCGCGATGATCGCGCTGGACAGCCCCTCCATGAGGGCTCCCTCTTCACCCAGGTCGGGCAACTCCGACGCGGCGCGCGCCGCGTTCATCGCGCGTTGCTCCGAGCTCAGCACGGACGCCAACAGCTCGCGGACCACATCGTGCAGGCGCGTCTGACTGTCCCCATCGCGCTCGATCCATCCAGCCTCCTCCAACCCGGTGAGATGCGCGGCATCAGGCAGCTCGGCCAGGCGTCCCAACGCCTGCTGACTCAGCGGCTGACTCACAGTCGTGAGCGCCTGGAGAAGAGGCACGACCATCGGCGAGAGCCTCTCAAGCGCCGCGATCGAGGCGCCGCCGGCTGCCGCTTGGCGGATCGCCAGCGGCGAACCTCCCGCCATATCCAACACCTGGTCGATCGCGGCCGGGCCAACCCCACAACGCTCCGCGAGAGAGCGCGCTGACGCCTCGTCCAGAGGCGCCAGCGTGATGACCTGCTCGGCGAGCTCCGGCACGTCGGGGGTGTTTCGCCCGGTGAAAATCCATTGTGATCGCGACGCGAAGCTGGCCAGGGTGACAAGAATCGTGGCCGGGTCGTGGGCCGCGTGGTGGAGGTCCTCTATGACGATCGTCGTGGCGACCAGCTCGGCCAGCTCGAGCACAGCTTCCAGGAGCCCTTCCCTGTCCGATCCGGCATGAACCCAACGACCGCTGTCTTCGGGGGCGAGTAGCCTGCCCGCCGTGACGAGCGCGTCCACCACGTCATCACCCGGTCGAACGGCGATCACGAAGCATCGGCTGGGCGCCGCCCCAGCGCCCCCCAGCGCCTGGCGCACCAGCGCGCTCTTTCCCAGACCGCCTGCGCCGACGACCACAACGACACGGCCGCGCTCCAAGGCCTCGTGAAACCGCGCGACCTGCGCATCGCGCCCGACAAAAACGGCGGGAGCTTTGGGCAGGCGGTGACTCAGGGGTGTACGCATGAATGTCCGGCTGGCTGATTGCACCGGTCAAATCGGTTAAGCGCACCCTTGAGGCCTGTCTCGTCGCCGCCTGCATTGCTCGACCGCGCCGTAGCGCTGCTACGACCTCGGTCTCGCCCCTTTGGCACCGACGAAATGGCGTTGTGTAGGCTGCGATCAACCGAATTGACCGGCTCCATGACTCGTGTCCGCGAGTCGATCCAGAGTGTGCGGGAGTATCGACATCAAGCCAACCCTGGCGTCGCGGAGGTCGCTCACCCTCGACGCAAGGTCCAGCCCTGACGGCGCTGACGCAGGCGTTGGAGCACGCGGCGCCGGGCGCTCGATCCATAGAGCGTGCACGCCCCGCCGTCGACCTGAGTCAGGTCGGTCGCGCGCTCGCCGCGACGCTGAGGTCGAGCAGGCAGCCTGACCGGGTTGAGGAGGTCAGCCGGAGGCTCGCTTGAACACCGGTCGCGCGGGTGTGGACTCCGCCTCCGCGTAGGCGTAGCCGCCCTCGGCGAAGGCCGTCACGTCGGCCAGGCGGCTCAGGCGGTTGCGCACGATCCACGAAGCCATTGAGCCACGGGCGCGCTTGGCGAAAAACGAGATGGTCTTGTACGTGCCGTTCTTCAGATCGAGGAACGCCGGCTGAACGACTCGTGCAGAGCCGAGATGCTTCGCGACCGCTTTGAAATACTCGTTGCTGGCTAGGTTGAGCACGACGTCCGTCCCCAGCTGGTCGAGCTCGGCCGTGAG
>JAAZYN010000053.1 GCA_014239625.1 Myxococcales bacterium
CGCTTCACGGCGCACGGCCGGCGAAGGATCATCGGCCAATTGAATAACGTAGGGGAGTATTGGCTCGCGATCCGCAAAACGCAGCGCACGAAACGCCACGATACGCTCCTGTTCGTCCGGTGACTCGAGGCGGGCCAACAGGCTGAGCGTCGACCCCGCGTCGGCCTGGGCCGCGAGCCGGATGACTTGGGGGAGCGCCTGCATGCGCTGGCGCGCGTCCTTTTCCCGGCCCATCGCCAGCTCCAGCTGCGAGATGGCCGTCGCTGCAGAGCGACCTTCGACGGCCCTCGCCGCTTCGGCGAAAGCGCCCCAGGCGAGCGCCTGCATCATGGGAGACGTGATCCGCCCGATCAGCTCGGAGACCGAGGTCAGGGCGGAAGAGCGGGCGTCGGTGCCGCCTCGGACCAAGCGGCACAACCCGGCGGCGTGGAACACCAGCTCCTCGAAGAGCCCGGCCACCCGCAAGGCCGTGCGAGCGTCGGTGAGCCGCGCCAGGGCGCCGCGCCAGGCCTCTACGCCGCGCTGGCTCTCGGCCAGCATCAGCGTGCGCCAGGCGTCAGCGAGGACGTCGGCAGCGGCGCTCGGGATCGCCGGCAGGGCCGTCCAGGCATCCTCCACATGGGCCGCTGCGATGGCCGCGTCGCTGTGCGCTGCGACCCCACCGGCCATGGCGGAGAGCTGGCCAGGCCAGGTCTGCATGTCCGCGTCCGAGCCAGCCAGCCGAGCCGCCGCCCCTGCCATGGCGGGGGCGAGCGACGGGAGGTCCTCCTGGGAGACCTGCGCGGTCAGCTCCAGCAGGAGCCGCCCTCGGGCGAAGCCCACGGTGATGGCGTCGGCGAGCCCCAACCACTCGTCGATGCCGGGGGCCTCTGGGTCGAACCGGGACTGGAACAACACCAGGTAGGCGGCCTCCCGGGAGGGACGGTCGGCGAGGGTGGCGTCGATGAAGCTGACCGCGTCGTGGTGGTTCCTCGGCACCCCGGCCGACAGCGCACGGTGGAGCGCGAGCCCTCGCTCTGGCGTCGACAGGGCGCCGAGGCGGGCCTCTTCAGCGTCGCAACCCGCCCAGAGCGCCAGCCCGACCACCGGCACGATGGTGTGACCGGCCTCGAGCGCTTCCAGGCTGGCCTCCCGCACGAACTGCCGCACGCTCTCGGCGGGAGGCGCGACGCTGTCGGCGATTTGAAGCGCTAGCTGGAGGCGGCCGCTGAGGTCGAACCCGTCGAAGCCGGTTCCGTCCAGGTCTTGTCGGAGCCCGAGCTTCAGGGCGGTGGCCTCGATAAGGGCGTTGTAGCGCTGGACGGCGACGCTGCGCTCTGACGGCAGGGACGCAACACTCGTCCGGGCAAACGCGAGAACGTCAGCAGGGGTGGGCTGTGCGTGCATGGGGAACCCCGTGGGTGTCAGGACGTCGGAGGCGCATCGTCACCCGCCTCGGGGAGAGGGGGAGGGGCAGGCCAGCCGGCCGGCGGGTCGCCTTGATAGAGGATGTAGGTGAGCCCGCTGTCGCGCTCGGTCACCAGGTACCCGCCAGGGACCTTCCACAGCTGCAGCTGCAGGACCGAACCCTTGAGGTCCACGGCCAGCAGGAGGTGACCGTCGTCGGACGCCGGCATCGCGACGACGCGAAAGGCCACCGACTTATGGCGGCGCGCGATAGTGAGGGTGCCGGGGCCCCCGTCGGGGTCGGCCTCCAGGCTCCACGCGTTGGCCAGCCGAATGGGGGCGCCACCCAGGGCGGCGACCGACCACTCCCCCTCCAGCCCGGCGGGGGGAGCGCTGGCGCGGTAGGCGTGAACCAGGGGGCTGCCCTTGGTCAGCGCCCCGACCACCTGGTCCGCACCGACCTGTACGAGCCAGGCGCTCTCGGTGGGGTGGTGACCATCGTCCAGGCTGAACTCGCCGCGGCCAGCGTCATCGTTCCAGGACCAGTCGCCCACGAGCAGCTGGAGCGGCTCCTTCTGACGTCGGAACAGGGTCGCCCCGGCAGGCTCCGTGGTGGGGTCGGCGGGGACCTCTACAAACGCGCCCTTCGAAGGTGACGCGGGTGGGAGGACGATCCAGCGACCGCTCAGCGATGTCGGTTCAATCGGCACGGTGGCGCAAGTCTACGGGATGTTTCCCGCCTGCGCTATGACGCGCCTGTGGCGTAGTAGGTGACCCTGCAGGAAGGCCCCGTCGGAGTTATCGAAGTCCTTGGACTGGAAGAACACGCAGCAGGTCCCAATGGCGGCGATCCGATGGAGCCGGTCAGTTTGGTTGCTCGCGAGATTCGCCAGGCGATTTCGTTGCTGGCAAGGCGCGAGACCGAAGTCGTAGCAGCGTTACTTCGAGGTCGAGCAACGCAGCCAGCGGCGAAATCGCTCAGAATGGTCCCGTTCAACCAAACTGACCGGCGCAATGATACTGCTGACCCGACACCCGGCGGCGGATACCCCCACGTGGTTTCCCGTTGCACCCGAAGGCCTCCACGCGTCAGGGGTTGGCACCATCACCGGACGTGAAAAACGAGGTGTCAGCCGGCACGTGAGGTGTTCTCGCACATGAAACCAACGTGTTCAGTCGCTCGAACCCGAGGGCGACGGATGCCACCGTGGCTTGTTGACGACGCCGAGTCGCAGGTCGGCCCCGGCCCGATGTCGGGGCGTGACGAAGACGCGCTGTGGACTCGATAGAGGCCGCCCGCGCGAGCTGGACCGGCGTAGGGGAGCGTCAGGATCGCTGCCACAGCACCGGGGCCGACACCGCGAGCGATCCGAGTCCCTGCGAGCCTCAGCTCCACAGCACATTGCGTCATGGGGGCCTGTCCGCCCACCCTGTGAGCGGCCCGAGGGTACGCCAACCGTGCGAGTTTGGGGGGCGAATGCCACCGGTGTGTGGTAAAGGGGCCCCTCCGACATGACGACGACCTTCGCTGATCTGGGCCTGAGCCCTGCCCTGCTGGACGCCATAACCGCTCGCGGCTATGAGACGCCGACCCGCGTTCAGGCGACCGCCATCGGTCCACTGCTCAAGGGCCAGGATCTGGTGGTCCAGGCCCCCACCGGAACAGGAAAGACGGCCGCGTACGGGCTACCCCTGCTGGCGAAGGTGGACCCGTCGGCCAAGCGGGTGCAGGCCTTGGTGTTGACACCCACCCGAGAGCTCGCCCTCCAGGTCACCGACATGCTCACGGCCTACGCCGCGGCGCTCCCCGAGGTGAAGGTCGCGACCCTGTACGGGGGGCACCCCTTCGAGACCCAGACCCGCGCTATTCGCGCTGGCGCGCAGGTGGTCGTGGCGACCCCTGGCCGCATCATGGAGCACCTGCGGCGCCACACCGCGAGCCTCGACCACGTCGCCTATGCGGTCATCGACGAGGCCGATGAGATGCTCCGGATGGGCTTCCTCGAGGACGTGGAGTGGATCCTGGCGCGCTCATCGTCGGAGCGACAGACCGCCCTGTTCTCGGCGACCATCCCGCTGCCCGTGCGGCGCGTAGCCAAGCGACACTGTAGACGCCCCAAGTCCATCGGGACCGACGCCGCGTTGACGGTAGACACGATCGACGCTCGCGCCATCGAGGTCGCGGAGGGCGCCAAGCTCGACGCGCTGATGCGCCTGCTCGATGCGGAGACCATCGGCGCCGCGTTGGTCTTCGCCCGCACCCAACAGAGCGTGGCCGAGCTTGCCGGGACGCTAGAACGCCATGGCTTTCGGGTCGAAGGGTTCCACGGCGGCATGAGCCAGGGCCATCGCGAGCGTGTGGTCACCAAGCTGCGCGTCGGCCAGGTCGACATCGTGGTAGCTACCGACGTGGCCGCCCGAGGGCTGGACTTCGATCGCCTGACGCACGTGATCGTGTTCGACGCCCCCAAAGACCCGGAGCTTTGGGTCCACCGCGCCGGGCGCACCGGGCGCAGCGGGCGCCAGGGCCACGCGATCTTGTTGTACACCAAACGCGACGCAAAGCGGGTCAAGGGCATCGAGCTGTATACCCGCAAACGCTTGCAGCGAGCGCGGCTGCCCAGCAGCGACCAGGCCGCCGAAGCGCGACAAGCACGCCTCAAACGCCGCATCCGGGCGGTGCTCGCGGAGGGCGACCAGGGCGCGCTGGAGCGATACGCCAAGGTGCTGGCCGAGGTCGTCGACGAGGGCGGAGTCGAGCCCCTGGTAGTGGCCGCAGCGCTCGCCAAGCTACTGCACGGTGACCGCCCCCTCGGGGTGGAGACCAAGACGCGCGCCAAACGCGACCGGAAGGGGGGGAGCTCAGGACGCGCGGACAAGCCGCGACGGCGCCCGCCGATGAAGAAGAAGGTCGATCCCGACAAGCCCCCCAAGCGACGTGGCAGGGCCGGCCGCGGCAAAGGGCGAGGCGGCAGCTCCACATGAGCCTGATCGTGATGGAGAACGCATCTCTTTCGTTTGGCGACCGGACGATCCTGGACGACGCGAGCCTGCGGATTGGAGAGCGTGAGCGGATCGGCCTGATCGGTCGGAACGGGTCGGGCAAGTCGACGCTGCTGCGGGTGCTCGTGGGCGAACAGAGCGTCGACAGCGGAGGTGTTCGGCGAGCCAAACAATGCCGCATAGCGCTGCTCACTCAAGATGTGGCCGAGATAAAGGGCGCGACGGTGCTCGATTCGGTGCTGGAGACGGTGCCCGGCAGAGCGGACATGGAGTCCCGGATGGCGGCCGCCGAGAGCGCTATCGCGGCGACCACCGATCCGGACGAGCAGATGCGACTGGCGGGACAGATCGCCACCCTCGCCGAGGAGCTCGAGCACTTCGAGACCTTCTTCGGGGAGCGCTACGCCGCCCAGATCTTGCACGGCCTCGGCTTCCAGCAAGCGGATCTGACCCGCCCGCCGGAGCATCTGTCGGGCGGCTGGAAGATGCGAGCGGTGCTGGCTGGCTTGTTGTTCCAGCGCCCGGACGTGCTATTTCTGGACGAACCGACCAACCACCTGGACGTCCCCAGCGTCCGATGGATCGGCGGCTTTCTGAAAGACTACCCGGCGTCGATCATTCTCATCTGCCACGACCGCGAGTTCCTGAACGCGAACATCGATCGGGTGGTCAGCTTCGAGCCCGAGGGGCTGCGCCAGTACGCCGGAGACTACGAGAAATACCTGACCACTCGGCAGGAAGAGTCGGTCCTGTTGGAAGCGCGGGCGCGCAATCAGCAAAAGGAGCTCAAGGACCTGGAGCGCTTCGTGGAGCGATTCCGGGCGAAAGCCACCAAAGCTCGTCAGGCGCAGAGCAGAGCCAAACGCATCAAGCGGCTACAGAGCGAGATGGAGGGCCAGCGGCGGCCTGGCGCCGACCGAACGCTCAGCTTCAGCTTTCCAGAGGTCGCGCGCAGCGGACGTGACGTGGTGATGCTCGAACAGGTGACCAAGAGCTTCGGACCGCTGACCCTGTACGCGGGGGTCGACGCGCGGGTGGCGGCGGGAGATCGGATCGCGATTATCGGCCGCAACGGCGCGGGCAAGACGACGATGCTCCGGCTGATGGCCCAAGAGTTGGCGCTGGACGCCGGTGAAGTGCGTTACGGGGCGAACGTCACGCTGGGTTACTACGCGCAGCATCACAGTGACGTCCTGGACGACCGCCGCACCGTCCTGGACGAGGTGTGGGCCGTCGATCAGACCCGCGGCCAAGCGCAGGTGCGCGCCGTTTGCGGCGCGTTCTTGTTTCCGGGCGACGACGTCGACAAGACCATCGGCGTGCTCTCTGGCGGCGAGCGCGCGCGCGTTCTCCTGGCGCGGATACTCATAAAGCCGGGCAACCTGCTGCTCATGGACGAGCCCACCAACCACCTGGACCTGGAGTCGGCCGAGGCCCTGGCCACCGCGCTCGAAGGGTACGGCGGTACATTGGTGTTCGTGTCGCACAACACCGGCTTCGTGAATCGGTTGGCGTCCAAGATCTGGGACATCGACAACCAACAGATCGTCGAGTACCCGGGCAACCTCCGAGAATACGAGCGCAAGCGCGCCCAGCTCGAGTCCTTGGCGGCGCCCCAGAAGGTACCCCCCACGGACGCCAAGAGACGCAAGGCCCCCGTCCAACAGAAGCAGAAGCAGAAGCAGCAAAAGCAGCAAAAACAGCAAAAACAGCAAAAACAGCAAAAGCAGCAGAACCACTCGCCGGCCACGACGCCGACCTCTGAGGGGCGCCTTCTCGACGAGGGCATCGCGTCCTTGCAGGCCGAGCTGAAGGACATGGAGCACGATCTAGCCGACCCCCTGGTGTTCGCTGACCGGGACTTGTTCGACGCGACGATGGAGCGGTTCGAGGACGTCCGGGCCAAGCTGTCCGAGCTCCAGGATCGCAAGGCTTCGCGACGCTCTCGCGACACCACGAGGTCCCCCAAGCGGCTCCCGAAGGGCGTCGTGCGTCGCGGGCAAAAGTCGTGACCGCTGCGCTGGCCACCGCGCTCAGCGCGGCGTTGGCCCTCAAGGCGTTGCCACGAGCGGGCTGGGTCAGGATCGGCGTGCCCGCTCCCGAGAGCGTCGCCAGTCACTCGTGGGGCATCGCGTGGCTCGTGACGGTGCTCTGCCCCGCCGACCTCGATCGCGGGCGAGCCCTGGCCATGGCGGCGATCCACGACCTCCCCGAGGTGATCGTAGGCGACCTCACGCCTCATGACGGCGTGTCCGAGGTCGACAAGTCCGCTCGTGAGGCCGAGGCCATGCGGACCATCGCGGCGCCGCTCCCCAACGGCGAGGAGCTGGTCGGGCTGTGGCTGGAGTATGACGCGGGAGAGACCCCCATCGCGCGCTTCGTCAAGGCCTGCGACAAACTGGACATGGCCCTTCAAGCGGCCATCTATCGGCGGGAACGGGGCCTGGACACCAGCGAGTTCATCGCCTCGGCGCTGGCTCGGTTGCCCCCGGGGATGCTCACCGACCTCGCCCGAGCGGTGGCGCCCCCCCACGGGGGGTGAGCCGGACCTGACCTGGGCGCGACTTCGAGACGGAGCACCTCGCACCGGTCAGCTCGGGTAAGACGCGCCGCCACACTGCCCTGGCAGGTCCCGTGTGGACCTGCTAGCGTCCTGACGTCTAAACCGCCAACGGTGAATCGATGCGCATCATCCCAGCACTCCCGACGGCTCTCGCCGTCTTCGGACTTGCCGCCACGACGCTGGCGGCGCCTCCTTCGGAGCTCACTGACGGGCAAAAGCCGCTCCAGGTGAAGGCCACGGGGCCGACCGACGGGCTGTCCGACGGCCAGAAGCCACTGGCGCCCGGCATGAGCGCCCCGCCCCGCTCCATGTCCGATGGCCAGAAGCCCCTGACCGTGGGAGCGTTTCCTCCTGGCGACGGCAGCGACACCAAGGGCTACGCCGCCAGCGACGGGGACACCTCGGTGCACCCGCTGACGCTGGCCATCGGCCCGGCGCAGGTCTCACTGACCGGGCTGGTGCAGGCTCAGGTCGCCATGTTCGTGGGTGAGGACTCCCTGCTGGCGACGGGAGCGCCGGCCGAACGAGTCGGCGTGCGGCTCCGTCGAGGTCGGCTCGGGTTGGCGGCCTCGCTGTGGGACCAGCTCGAGGTTCAGGTGGGCTTCGAGGCCGACGCGGACGGCGCACAGCTGCTGGACGCGAACCTCGCGTTCGCGTTCATGGACGAGATCGGCATCTCGGCAGGCTTCAAGAAGCTCCCGTTCTCACGTTTCGCGTTGATCAGCCCCGGCTACCAGGCCCTGGCGGATCGCCCGCTGGGCACCCAGGCGATGGCCCCGCTTCACCAGCTGGGGATCGGCCTGGAGGGCGACATCATGAATGGTGCCCTCATGTACAGCGTGGGCGCCTATAACGGGTTCGAACGCAACACGAACTTCCACGAGGGCTTCGCCGAGCCGACCGCCACCCTTGGCAACCGGTTCAGCAAGATGGCCCTCGGGGCGCGGCTGTCCACCGAGCCGCTGGGGTACCTCGGCCCCCACGTGGCCGACCTGCGCACCGGCGACGCCAAGGAGGCGTTCCTGCTGGGCGTCGGCGCGTCGTTTTATTACAACGGCGGGTCGTCGACGACGGGCCTGGGCGTGGAGGGAGACCTGGCCTTCAAGATATATGGCCTGCACCTCCTGGCCGAGGTCATCTGGGACAGCAGCAGCCCTGTCGCGCAGCCCACCACGGGCAACACCATCGTGGCCGATTTGAACCGCCTCTCGGTGGCCGCCGAGGTCGGCTACACCTATGCCTTCGAGCGAGACCCCTTCCACTTGGGGGCCACGGTGCGCGTCGAGCTCCTCGACGACGCCATGGGTCATGACGACGCCGGCGACGCCCTGGCCGTGACCGGAGGGGTCTCGTTTTACTGGCAGCGACACCACCTCAAGTTCAACCTCGAGTACCAGCACCGGAGCGAGAGCCATGGCGCCGCCTTGGACAACGACGCGGTCCTGCTACAGCTCTCCTCGGCCCTATGAGCACGCACCACCGACTCCCGGCCCTGGCGCTTACCCTGCTCGGGCTGTCCCCGGCCGGATCGTGGGGCTGCGCTCCGCAGCAGCCCGAAGGCTTCGCCCGCGCCTACACGGCGGAGTCGCCCATCGAGCTCATCGGCGGCGACGTAGCCATGGCTCGAGTGGGCGACATCATCTTGGAGAACGACAAGATCCGCATCGGGATCCTGGGCCACCTCCCATCGCCCGGCCCCGGCGTGTTCGGCGGCACCCTCGTGGACGCGGACCTGCAGCGGAGCGACAGCCGTTTTCGCGGCGGTAACGGCCGCGACCAGTTCGCCGAGATGTTCCCATTCGCCAATCTCCTGGTGCCGCGCCCGGGGAGCCACGAGATCAGCGTGCTGGCCGACGGCTCCGATGGGCAAGCGGCCATCGTCCGGGTGACCGCAGAGGGCGCGTTCTTCCTCGAAGCCTTGTCCATCCTCCAGGGCTTCGAGTTGGCTATCGTGTTCCGCAACGCCAAGGTCTACCTCAAGCTTCAGACCGACTACATCTTGGAGCCGGGCGTCAACTACGTGCGCATGGTGACCGAGGTGATGCGCGCAGACCCGGTGCCGAACGTGCAGGACCTTGTGTGCCCCGACGAGTTCCCCTGCGATCTGGACTGCAGTGAAAACTATTACGTCTTCGACCCCGTCCAGGGTCAGCAGACGTCTGGCTGCCCGGTCTGTGAGTGCGCCAAGCCTGACGTCCTCGACATGGTCAACTACACCGGCCCGAAGGCCATCTTCCCGCAGCTTCTGGGTGACGACCAGCTCAGCCCCGGGGTCGTTGGTGGCGACTTCGTGTTCTTCGGGGGGCAAAATGACCTGTTCGCCCCGACCATCGGCTTCGACGAAGACAAGACCGTCTTCGACGCCTTGTTTCAAGGCCAGGACACGTTCACCTACCCCATCGACTTCGAGTACATGGCGGCCACCGGGGGGGCGGTGAGCTACGGCTACTTCACCGCCGGCAACACCGCCAGCGGCGAGGACCCGAAGGTGTTGGTGCCGATCATCACGAGCTCGGCCACCGCGTTCGTCACCGCCGGCCAACAGTGCGACGCGTCCACCGATGATGACGACACCTGTGACACCCTCAACCGCTGGCGTTTCGAGCGCTACTTCGCGGTCGGCGACGGTGACGTCGGCTCCATCGCCGATACGGTCTACGAGGTGCGCGGGACCCCGGTCGGGACCCTGAAGGGCGTGGTGCTCGACCACCAATACGAGCCCGAACACAACGGTAAGGTCTTCGTGTTGCGGGACCCGTTCCCCGACCAACCCGATCGAGAGTGGGCGGATGTCCACGACGTCGTCGACCAGAACTACCGCCAGATCGGGCGGCCGGGTCTGCTCAATCAGATCGACGCGGACGTGGGGCTGGATCCGGATGAAGACGGCCAGTTTTCGGCCACCTTGCCAGCGGGCAAGTACCTGCTGGTCGCCACCAACGAGGACATGTCGAGCACCTCGCCGATCCAACGGGTCGAGATGACGGTCGGCACCGTGACGCAGTATGTCCCAGTGGTACCCGCACCGGCGCGCCTCATCTACCGTGTCCTAGACGAGCGTGGCCGCTCCATCGGCGCCAAGCTGAGCCTCATCGCGTTGGACGGCGACGACCAGCGCATGGAGCGGGACGGGCGACGGCGCCCCTGGATGGGGGAGGGGCGACTGGGCAACGGCATCCGACACTTCGCCAAGTCCGCATCGGGGCAAGGAGAGATGAACATCGAGCCGGGACGCTACGAGCTCGTGGTCTCCGTCGGCATGGAGTACAGCCTTCACACCGAGATCTTCACCGCCGTGTCCGGGCGCGATGTCGTGGTCAACGCGACGGTGGTCCGCGAGATCGACACCACCGGCTGGATCGCGGGCGACTTTCACCTACACGCCGAGCCCAGCTTCGACAGCGGCATGAAGCTTAAGACGCGCGTGGCGACGGCCCTGGCGGAGGGCCTGGAGTTCATCGTCTCGACCGACCACGACGTGGTGACCGACTACGCACCGGCGATCCGTGAGCTGGATGCCCAGGACCGCATCAAGTCCTCCATCGGCGTCGAGATGTCGACCCTGGAGCTGGGACACTTCACGACCTTCCCGCTGGAGTATGACCACACGGCGATCCCGGACCACCTGGCTCCCGACTGGAGCTGTAAGGACGGCCCGCAGCTGCTCCAGACCCTGGACGAGCACTTTGCCCCAAAGGCCGATGGCACGCGCGAGGGCGTCAAGATGGTGGCGCACCCGCGGGACGGCTTCATCGGCTACGTCGACCAGCTGGGCGTGGCGACGACGGGCAACTATCAGCCGCGCGAGCCGGACCTGCTGGAGGCCAAGAACATCCTGCTGTCTCGGAGCACCTGTGACTTCGACGCGATGGAGCTCTACAACTCGAAGCGGTTTGACCTGATTCGGCAACCGACGAACCGCGAGGTGACCATCTACAACCGATGCTCGGAGCGGCTCGACGTCGCCGAGGACCTGGCGGCGCTCGACGACGCGTGCCCCGAGCTGACCGACGTCGACAAGGGCGGCGATGGCTCACCGCTGTCGACCTGCGCACACGACCTGAGGTTCTACGAGTGCAAGCAGCGACACCGCCGTGAGCTGGCCTATCGCATTCAGCGCGACATCCTGATCCGGACCGAAGACGAGCAGGAGCTCAACTGGCGTTTTGAAGGTGACCCCACCGACGTAGAGGAGGACTGCCGTCACAGCAACTTCCCCGATGGGCTGCCGGCCGAGCTGGAGGACATGCCCTGCACGGTGCACCCGGGCACCTATGACGACTGGATGCGCTGGCTCGACAACGGGCTGGCCATCACCATAACGGCCGCCAGCGACAGCCACGGGCACGCGCGCGAGGCGGGGATGCCGCGCACGTTCGTCCGAAACGACGCGGCCGCGCCCCCGCAGATCCGTGAGCTCGACGTGGCTCGCGCCCTGCGTGACGGGCGCGCGCTGCCGAGCTACGGCCCCTTCGTCGAGCTCAGCGTGGACGGCAAGGAGCCGGGAGACATCGCCACCGTCACCGCGGGGCAGACGTTCAAGGCGCGCGTCAAGGTCCAGACCGCCAGCTGGTTCGGCGTCGACCGGATCGAGATCTACGTGTCGGGGCTGTTGGCGGGCGCGATCGAGCTCGACGCGCCGGTGGAGACCATCCTGGATTTCGATCAGGAGATCGTGCTGACGGCGCCGGACCGAGATGGCTTCGTCAGCGTGGTGGCGATGGGCACGAAGAAAGAGAACCTGATGGGCCCGGTCGCGCTGGACGTCGCCTTTGGCGAGCTGCAGCTCCCGCGGGTGGCCTCGCTGGCGTTCTCGACGATCCCGCTGGTGAACACGCTCTTCGTCCCGAGCCCCATCATCCCGGACTTCTTCCCGGTGTTCCCGATGGCGACGACCAACGCGCTGTTCCTGGACGTCGATGGCGA
>JAAZYN010000540.1 GCA_014239625.1 Myxococcales bacterium
GAGTCAAACAGCCGCGACGGCGCGGTGGGCGTCATCGGCTGCTCGATGGGGCGGTGGTCGGTGCGGGCGCTGCCGGCTCATCGGTCGACCCGGGCTCGGGCGTCGGTGGCAACAGCGCCATGGCCTGCTCCGGCGACAGCGTGCGGCGGCCCACGCGGTAGAGCCCAAGCGTTATCGGGGGCGGCGCGCGGATGTCGGCGTGGCTCGCGATGTACGCCCCGCGATGGAGCTCCAGGCGGCTCAGCGGGGTCAGGACGAAGGACGCGCGCATCGCCGCGCACTGCGGGTTGACAGTCCCTCCGGCGGGTCCGGCGAGGTAGCAGGGCAGGCCCTCGTAATAGTAGAGGTTGGCCGCTCCCTCGGAGGGGTCGTGGTGTTCGAGCGCGTGGGCTACGGTCACCGCATCCGCGGAGGTCTGTCGCTGCTCGGTGAGGGGGGCCATCATTGCGGACGAAGACAGACTGACGTGACGGTGTTGGTGCGTCGGGATGACGACGCGGACGCCTTCACCCTCGAGCGCGGCTGCGTGCTCTTGGCCCAGCTCGATGGCGTAGTGATGCGCCCTCTGCCAGTCCAGGTCCAAGGCCCTGACGGCGGGCCACCACGCTGCGCAGCCCAGCGCTCCGAGGGTCGTCGCGGCGATGATCCGCGCCTTGGCGTCGACCGCGGCGGCCAGCCTGCCGAGCCCCAGCCAGACGCCCGCCGCCGCTAGAGGTGCCGCGCCGAGCAGGAGCGCCGCGTGCGGGTCCCCCATGGGCCACACGGTGACCGCGGGTGCCCAGCCGCTGTGGGCGACGACATACGTCAGCACCAGCACGCCGAAGCCCGCGGCGACCGATCGTTGCCCCGCCCGCCACAACGCCACCGCCCCGAAGATCACGAGTGGGTACAACCAGATGGGCGAAACCATCGGGTCGAACAGCGCGTTCCGGCCGTCGGGCATCACGAGCGTCATCGCGCTGCGGCTGATGGTGCTGAGCTCGAGGGCGGCGCCATCGGGCCACACGCCCCAGCCCCCTGCGCTGACGATGGACAGCATAGACGCAGCGAGGAGGGTCAAGGCCCCCACCGCGGTGGCCAGCAAGAGGGGACGTCTCCGGCGCTCGCGCAGCTCAGCCCCGGCCGCTGTCGCCAGCAGCAGGAGTCCGGGGGTTATGAGCGCCGCCTCGGGTCGGGTCAGCGCTGCGGCGCAGGCGGCGCTGAGGGCGGCGAGAGCGGTCGTGAGGCGGCCGCTTCGAGCGGCCATGAGCATCAGCGCCGCGGCCGCCATCGAGAAGAACAGGAAGTCGACCTGCGTGGACTCGCTCGCGCTGATCCGGACGTGGTGCGGTAGGAACGCCAGGGTCGCGGCGAAGACGAGCCCGGCCGCCCGGCGTCGGAAGACCGCCGCGCCCAGCACGAAGGCCCACGGGATGGTCAGCGCGCCGAGGTACACGCGCCCCATGAGCCAGGCGTCGTAGGGGTCGGCAGGCAGGAGCGGTTCGAAAAAACGGGTCAGGGCTTGAGGTCCGATAGGGCTCCCGCCGAACGGGCGCGACAGGAGCGCCTCCATGGAGGCGCCGTGCCAGGTGACGTCGGGCAGCGGGGCCGTGGCGCCGATGAAGGTCGGTTCGGCCAGGGTGCGCAAGGTCAGGCCCGCCAGGGTGAGACCGAACAGCCACAGCAGGGTCGCTCGGGCGCCGGGGACGCCGACCAGCCGAAGCTCCCGGAGCAGACGGGGGAGCTCGATGATCCAGGCCAGCAGGCACAGCGCCAGGAGCAGCGCCATGAGGGCGTTCGACGGGTGCGACTGGCTCTGGGGCTCCTCGGAGCTGCCCTGGGCAGCTCCCGGTCGGGACGGCGACTGGTCGCTCACGGGGGGCTTCGGGGTCGACCACGATCGCCAGAAGCCCCCCGGGTCGTTGGCCGTGACCGCCGCCGCCAGAGTGTCCGTAGGGCCCACAGGGCCGCTGGTCGACAGGGCGAATGATGAGGTGCGTCGTTGGCCGGGCGCAGCGCAGCCCACCCAGGTGAGGGTCAGGGAGGCTCGCGCCGCAGCCCGGCTGAGGTTGGCGCGGATGGAGTGGGTGCCCACGGCGATGGAGTCGAACCTCCAGCCCTCTTCGCCCTCGAGCGCTGCCTCCGTCCTGTGTGGCGCGAAGAGGGCGACGATATCGGCCTCGCGGCCTGGGCGGATGATCGGTTGGCGGCCGCGCCGGTCGACGCAGACGCCGTCAGGGCCGAGGAGTCCGCGATCCTGCCCTGAGCGCGGCGCATCGGTGGCCGTCTCGCCGGCCTGGACGACGGGCTCGCTCCCCCACGCGCTGCCGCTGCACAGCGCGATCAGCAGAGGTAGCGCCCAGCGCCTTGTCACGCCGTCAATTCGGCTGCCCGGCGGCGCGCTCTGGCAGGATGAAGTGGAACTCGCCCTGGATGTCGGCCCAGCGCTTCTCGATGTTGTCGGTCTTCTGCCGGATTCGGCCCTGGAATGTGCCGGAGAAGGTGTCGTCGGGGGTTCGTGACCAGCTGTTGATGATCAGCGAGCCCGTCGACCCAGGTACCGACGAGACGTAGCGCAGCCCCTTGGTGATGTCGATCTCCGGAGGCTCCCCTCCGAACATGTACTCGCCGGCATGATCGCACTGCACGGGGTAGTCCTGGCTGCCGAGCACGATCCCGAAGTTGAACGTGATGTTCATCACGGCTGGAAAGGTCAGGTCTTCGCTGACGGCCAATGACACGGCCGGGGCGATGTGGGTCGATCCGAAAGAGAAGTTGGTCAGCTTGCCGGTGATGTCCCGTTCGATGGTGATCGGCTCTTCGAACTCCGTGTCGAGCACCAGTCGGTAGTAGGACCTCGCCGAATCTGCGACCTCCGCGGGCGTATCCGCGCCGGCGTCTGCGACCTCCGCGGGCGTATCCGCGCCGGTGTCAGCGACCGGCTCGGACCCTTCGTTGGGGCAGCCGCCAAGCCCGGTTATGACCAACAGAGCGAGGGCTGGAGCGTGGACGCGGGGTATCATCATGGGCAGAGCATGGCGCGCCCGCGCGCCCACTGCAATCAGCGATCAGCCTCGGGACATCATGTACGCGGCCATATCTACCAACCGCGTAGCGTAGCCGGCCTCGTTATCGTACCAGCAGACGAGCTTGAGCATGCTGCCCACGCTCAGCGTCATGAGGGAGTCGACGATCGAGCTGTGGGTGTCGCCGACGATGTCGCTGCTCACCAGCTCTTCGGCGCTCACCTCGAGGATCCTCGGGTGGGCCTCCGCATAAGCGCGTAGCGCGGCGTGGGCCTGCTCCACCGACGGGGTGTTCTCGAAGGTCAAGGTGAGATCCGCCAGGGAGCCCGTCGGGTGCGGTGTGCGAACGGCGAAGCCGTCGAGCTTGCCAGCCAGGTTCGGGAGCACCAGCCCGACGGCGACGGCGGCGCCGGTGCTCGTGGGGACCAGGTTGACGCCCGCGGCGCGGCCTCGGCGCAGCTTCTTTTTGGGAGCGTCGAGCAGGCTCTGGCCCATGGTGTAGGCGTGGACCGTGTTGAGGACCCCGGAGGTCA
>JAAZYN010000541.1 GCA_014239625.1 Myxococcales bacterium
AACTCACTGATGGCGCTGACGGCGTAAGCGCGGCCTCCGTCTCCCCCGAGCATGAGCATGATGTGACCTGGCATGTAGGCGAACACCACGCCTTCTCCCATCGCCTCGACCAACGCGGCGCGGCGCTCGCCTTCGTCCATGCCGCCGAGCTCCACCACCCGCGTTCCAGCCTTGGCCTGTTCCCCGGAGTGCCGCCCCAACCGGACGCCGAAAGTGGAGAAGACGTCGAGGAGCAGCCGAGAGCAATCCTGACCGCCGTCCCGCTCCCCCCAACCGTAGGGATGGTCGAGATAGGCCAGGGCGCGCTCGTACACCTGGCGTCGCGTGAACGGAAGGTAGCCCGCGGAGGTCCCCACCGGCGGGAGAGTCCGGAGCTCGACGACGCCGTGGATCGTCGGGATCGACACCACCACCTCGTCACCGTGCCGTCGAGTGATAGGCAACGTAGCGCCCATCCTCAGCTGGAGCCCATCGCCAAGGGTCACCCGCGGGGCCGTCACGACCAAGCGCGGCGTGCTGTCCCGGAACGCGCGAGCCCGATCGGCGGTCATGACGGGGGTCAACTTCGGCAACCTCAGCCACCCGACGCTGTGACCCGCGTGGGCATAAAGCCATGCTCCATCGGAGGTTCGGCGCAAGACACGCAACACCTCTCCAGCATGGAGCCCGGAGCACTGGTTTCGATCGAAGGCGGGATCCACGGGTGGCTGATAAAGAGCGTCATCCATGGGGATGCACCGCAGATCGGTGTCTCGCGCCAGGACCCGCAGCTCGTCGAGCCGCTCCGCCGCGTCGATCAGCCGGGCGGCCTTGGCGAAGGAGCCCGCCGTGGCCTCGACGTACCTGCCCTTGTCCAGACGCGCTTGGAGCCACGCGCGGCGCTCCTGGAGCTCGACGTCGATCCGCGCGTGATCGCCGATCGCCGCCTTGGCGACGTCCTGAAACGCCCACGCGCGGCGAGCGTTTCGGCGGTTGAGCCGTCCGATGGCGGCGCCGTCCAACACCACCGCGTCGGCGTCCGCGATCTTCTTCAGCCAGAACTCCGAGCGGCGCATGACGCTTGTGACGTTGGGCGCCACAGCGCGCGCCGTGGTCGAGCAGGTTCGAGCGACGGGCGGCGCAGAGGAGACGGCCCGGCGGGGGGCCTCGACGACGACCGTCGGCCCCCGGGATTTGCAGCCGGCCACGGCCGGGGCCGCGATCAGGAGACATATGAGGGAGAGGGTCTGAGCTCGGGAGGGCATCACCGGTCCTAACGCACTGCGTGCGGACCAGCTTCCCAGGGCGGCACCCATCCGCCAAATTCTTCTTCCAGCAATCGGGCCACGGCGATCGTGATGTGATCGTTGCCGTAGCCAGCGCCGATCTGGACGCCCACTGGCAGGCCCGCGTCGTTGAGCCCCAAGGGCACCTGAGTGACCGGCAGCTCCATGACGTTCAACACCGCCGTGTAAGACCACTTCGCGCTGATGTGCGCGCCGTGGCGCCATGCCCCCTTTGGCTTGAGCACCAGGGGCGGTCGGAAGGGCGCTCCGTGCTTGGGGGCGGGCTCGGAGTACGGCGGATAAAGCAACACGCCATCGGTCCCCAGAGCCTCATCCAGCTCGGACCGGAGCTGCCTGCCGAGCTCCAACGAACGCTCCGTCAGGCCCCGCGCCTTGGGGCCGATCCGCTCGACCAGTGCCAGCCCCAGGGCCGGCAGCGTGTGCGACGAGCGACCGAGAGCGAAGCGGACGAGCTCGCGCGCCAGGGAGGGCTGACGTCCCTCGAACAACATGTGGCTGAACGTCTTTCCACCGGCCGCCTGGAGCATCGCCATCCAGATGGACAGTGACTCTTCGAGCGCCGCGAAACAGCGCGTCTCGACCTTGGCCCCTTTGGCCGACAGGACGTCACGCACGCGCTCTTGAGCCGCGCGAAGGTCGGGGTGCACCCGCACCACGCCGTTGTGTGGGATGTCGATGACCCGCAGCGCGCCGACGTCGACGGCGTCAGGGTCGCCCAGCGCAATGTCGGCGCAAAACGTATCGTGGCCGTCGGGCCCAGCCATGGCGCGCAGCAGCGGAAAGAGGTCGGCGCTGCGGCGGGCCAGCGGGCCGACGGTGCAGTAACGCAGCGCCTCGTTTTCAGCCAGCGGGAACTGGCCCGTGTTGGGCACCATGCCGCCGCTCGGTTTGTGCCCAAAGACACCGTTGAAGAAGGCGGGCATCCGGATCGATCCGCCGACGTCGGACCCGAGCCCAAACGGCGAGGCCCCCGCTCCGATGATCGCCCCCTCCCCGCCTGAGCTCCCGCCGACGATGCGGCTGGGATCGTAAGGATTGTTGGTGCGGCCGTAGACCAGGTTGTCGCTCTCCATCCACATGCAGAGCTCGCTGACGTTGGTGCCACCCAGCGGGATCGCGCCGACCGACCGCATCCGCTGAATCGCTGTAGCGTCCTCCCGCGCCACCCAGCCCCGACGCGCCACCAGCCCTGAGGTGTGGGGCTTACCGGCGAAGGAGAAGCACTCTTTGACGGTGCAGGGGACCCCGGCATAGACACCGAAGTCCTCGGTCTCTCCGCGTCGCACGGCAGCGTCGACGCGGTCCGCCTCGGCCCGGGCTTGCTCGTAGCGCTTCCAGACGACCGCGTTGAGGGTCGCGTTCACCCGCTCGATCTTGTCGATGTGCGCCTCGACGAGCTCCCGAGAAGACACCTCACCCGCTCTCACGGAGGCTGCCAGGCCCAGGCCAGAGGTCTCGAAGATGGACATCGGCTCCCTACGCCCGAGCGTTCAGGCGCCGGCGACGCCAACCCAGCGCCGCCACGACCAGGCCCAGGTACACCACGAACCCGACCGGGATCCCGCCGCCCCTCGATCCGCTGGAGCACTCGTCGCACCCCGCCACGCTGGGGTCGTCGCGAGTAGGAGTGAGCGGGTCAAAGTCGTCGCTCGGATCCAGCGGGTCGGTCCCCGCGATGACCTCTGCGCCATCGCGCACGCCGCCTGCGTCGGTGTCCGGGTTCAGGGGGTCGGTGCCGTAGTCGTTGAGCTCGCTATCTGGCAAACCGTCCTCGTCGGTGTCGGCCGTGGTCGGGTCCGTCTCGCCCGGATCCAGATCGCCATCGCCGTCGAGGTCCTCGCCCCCCAGGCAGACGCCGGGGATGGACTCGGGGCCATCGCACATGCCGTCCTCATCGGTGTCGGGGTTCAACGGATCGGTAGCGATGTTTCCGCCCTCCTCTACATCGTTGGGCAGCCCGTCGCCGTCGGCGTCGGGATCGCAGACATCGCCGAGACCGTCCAGATCGACGTCGGACTGGTCGGGGTTGCTCCGGTCGGCGCAGTCGTCGACCGCGTTGTCGACACCATCCCCATCGAGATCCGGGTCGCAGGCGTCACCGAGCCCGTCACTATTGGTATCGGCCTGCGACGCGTTGCTGGTCAGCGGACAGTTGTCCGAGCCATCGGCCACACCGTCACCGTCGTCGTCGGGATCGCAGGCGTCACCGAGCCCGTCACTATCGGTATCGGCCTGATCCGCGTTACTGGTC
>JAAZYN010000542.1 GCA_014239625.1 Myxococcales bacterium
GGGCCGCACAAAACGGCGTCCCCCAAGGCAGGTCCCTGAACCCCAGGTCGGTGGTGTCCGCACCCTGAGCCGTGCTGGTGAAGACCACTCCGGACGTCCGCATCGTGTTGAAGCTGAACCCGGTCGGGATGTCATATTGACAGTTGAGGCCCGCCGTCGTGTGGCCCTCTGGGTTGTCGCCGTTGTACGTGCAGCCGCCGCCGCCACCATCGGTGAGCGTCACGCCAAAGGCTTGGGCCGTGGCGGGATCGAGCCCGGTCCAGCCGCCGCCATCCGTCGTCATGTCGCACAACACCGTCACCGGCGCGGAGAAACCAGGCCTCAGGATAGTGTAATACCCATCCCCCACCGCTCCGCCGTATACGAACAGGTCGTCATCCGGAACGCGGTACGCCTGACATGACTCGGCGTAGGTGCCATCCTCCCACCCGCTCGGATCGTTCGCTTCGAGGCCGCCGGAGATGCCCGTCTCCAGGCGGACAAAGACGCGCCCCGCCGTCCACTCATAGCCTTCGTCCTGACCGCCGTCCTCGCCGAACTCCAAGCGCAGCGTGGTGTCTTCGGCGGTGTAGGCCTCCTCCTCCGGCCACCCGATCATTTGGCCCCCGGCGTAGGAGGTGAACGTGCCGCAGGCCGTCTCCCCCAGCGCACGACCCAAGGACAGCGCTGGCCCGGGGGCCGCCGGCGTCCCAAAGCGGACGTCGCCGGTGGCCGAGCCACCAGTGCAGTAGGGCTGCGTCCAGTCCTCGTCGACGAAGGTCACGTCGGTGGTGTCCACGCCCTGAGCCGTGCTGGTAAACTCCACTCCGTCCGTGCGTACGACGTTGAAGGCGAAGCCGGTGGTGATGTCGTAGGAGCAGTTCAGCGTCCCCGGGAAGTGACCCTCCGGGTTGTCGCCGTTGAAACCACACCCCCCCTGTCCGGCGTCGCTCATGGTGATTCCGAGCGCCGAGGCAGCCGCCGGATCAATGCCCGTCCAGCCGCCGCCGTCGGTGGTCATGTCGCAAAAGACGGTCACCGCGTCGCTGAGCCCCGGCGGGGAGATGGCGTAGTAGCCGTCTCCGGCACCGGAGTATTGGTAGGGGGCGTCCGGGTAGCGGTACGCCTGGCAGGACTCGGCATACGTCCCGTCGGCGAAAGAGCCCGGCTCCGAGGGGCTCAACGCGCCGACAACCGGCCCGCCCGAGCAGCTGAATCCGTCGCCAGCGAAGCCAGCGTTACAGGTGCAGGTGAACCCACCGTGGGTATCCATACAGGACGCGTTGAGGTCACAGTCGTCCACCTCGGTGGCGCACTCGTCGATGTTGTCGCACAAGGTCCCGTCGCCGTTGGTGTCGATGAACCCCGACTCGGGGCACGTGCACGTGAAAGAGCCCACGGAGTCCGCGCAGGTGGCCTCGGCCGCGCAGTTGTCGGTTCCGTCCGCGCATTCGTCGTCATTGACGCAGGTCGCGCCGTCGCCGGAGTAGCCCGTGGCGCAGACGCACACCGACGACCCGTCAGGCTGAGCCTCACAGCTCGCTTCCGCTGCGCAGACGTCAGGGTTGTTGCTACAGTCGGTCAGCGCGACACAGCTGAAGCCGTCGCCGCTGAAGCCGGGGTTGCACGCGCATTCGAAGCCGCCGACGTTGTTGGAGCAGGTCGCGTTGGTGTCGCAGACGTCTTCGGGTCCCGCGCATTCATCGATGTCGTCACACAGGGTCCCGTCCCCGTAGGTGTCGACAAACCCGGTGGGGCACTCACAGGTGAAGCCTCCAGGGGTGTTGAGACAGATCGCCGCGCTGTCGCAGGCGGCGTCGCCTTCGCATTCATCGACGTCTTCGCAAAGGACGCCATCGCCTGAGAACCCTGCATTGCAGACACATGTCGCCACCGGGCCCGTGGCGTCGCAGGTGGCGTTGGTGTCGCAGGGCTCCAGGCAGACCGCAGCGCCCCCGTCGCCCGCCACGTCGGTGGCGATCTCGCCCGTCGCGTCGCCACTGATCTCGGTCGCCGCGTCGCCACTGATCTCGCCCGCCGCGTCAGGGCTGTAACCCGGCGCCCAGGTCACTTTCGTGCAGCCGCCGAGGGTCACCGCAGCTGCCAACAGCGCAGCCAGGGTTTCGAGCTTTATCCAATCCATGAGCCGCTCCCGCTCCAAGGGACCTCGTTGCGTCTGCACACCCACTATAGGTTACCGGCGCCCCCCTCGCCCCAAGCATTTTCCGGTTCAGCCCCGCGGCCGCCATCGAGCCCTTGGACGATCCGCACGTGGCCGTTGCAGTTTCCACGCCTCAGCAAACAGCTGACATCACAGAGAGATGATTCACGCGCGTTGGCCTGTCGGATGTTTATTAGATCGTTTCGTCGTCGCGGTCGTAAATGCGAACCGGACTTGCACTCGAGTGAGGCCGAGGGCAAAAGGCCGTGGGCGTGCACTTCGGTCAAGGCCGGCGATCGCGAACTGGACACGACCTGTAGAGCGACGCCCAAAGTAAACAAAATAGCGCAGCTGCGCTTTGGCGAGGAGAACCGATGAGACTGTTGGCAGGAGCGATGTTGGTCAGTGGCGCGTTGTGGGGAACCGCGGCGTGTGGAGGCGAGTGTGCCCAAGCGTTCGACAAAGAGCTCGAGTGCATGGAGGACGGCGAGCGGAAGACGACCATGGCGTCGGCCCGCGATATAGCGATCGAGATGTGTAAGACCAAGAGCGAGGATCCGGAGGTCAAGGCTGCCATCGCGTGCGGCAAAAAGGCGACCTGCGAAGAGGTGAAGGCCTGCAAGAAGGAGGCGCGAGCCCAGAAAGATATCAAGAAGATCAGCGACATGGTCGCCAGCGGCGAGGTGTCGAAGGCGGCACAGAGGTGCTCCTACGACCTCGAGACCTACAAGGCGGTGGGCGGCCTGAAGACCGCGTGCGACGCGGCGTTTGACGCGGCCTTCGGCAAGTTGGATGACAAGAAGGTGCGAGATGACCTCACGTACCGCTGCGGCCGAGCGAAAGACGCGGCCGACTGGAGAGATGCGTCGGAGTCCATGAAGAAGGGCTGCAACGGTCTGATGGCGGCGGCCAAGTCCACCATCACCAAGCAACGCGACGCCGGCACGAAGTACGAGTACTCCGAGTGCTCGGGATACAAGGCCCTGGTCAAAGCGCTGGCGCCCAAAGAGGCCGCCGCCGCGGAGCTCTTGTGCGCCGAGGCCAAGGCGGCGGAAGACCTCACCAAGGCGGCGGCTGAGGTCTCGGCCAATCTGAAGGCGAACAAGTTGCGTATCCCTTACCGCTGCGAGCGTTTCATGAAGATGGGCGACAAAAAGCTCAAGGGCTCCAAGTGGCACACGGCCAAGTCCAAGGAGCTCGCGGCGTCCTGCTACGGTGGCGACCTCGGAAAGAAGGTGCTCGGTAAGGTCACCACCTATTGCCTGAGCGACGCGAAGTCCGTGCACAAGTATGCGGCCCAGTACAAGCTGGGTGCTGCGGACGCGGAGCTGGCGGCGCTGCTGACCAAGACTCAGCCCACCTGCACGAAGTAGTCGGT
>JAAZYN010000543.1:0-3279 GCA_014239625.1 Myxococcales bacterium
GCACCCGTCAGCGCTGCGGATCCGCCGGTTGCAGCCGAAGGGCCATGAATTATCCTGGTTAACCGGCGGAGTGAGGCCATCGGAGATTCGCCGCGCGGGTCGACATGCGTGAACGCGATGTCCCGGCTGCTGCCGGCGCTGGCGCGGTCGCGCGGCCGTGACGTGACGCCGCTGCGACAGCGGTCGCGCGCCTCGCCAGGACGAAACCCCTGGCCGTTGTCGGGTTCAACCGCTCGGGCTCGCGCCGTCTGGGCGCGCTGACGCCGCGCGCGCCAGGTGGCGGTTTGTGGCGCTGGGGTTCTCGTGATTGAATCAGGCATTCCAACGACTTGGACTCCTTTCAAGTTCGACGTGACACTCTTGGCCCAACACTGGCACAAGCTCCTCTGGGGGGTGTGCCTACTGCTCGTGACACCTCCCCCGGCGGTGGCAGGGGAGACCTGCCGTGGGGGCAAGGTGTGGTGCAAGAGCTCCCGCACGTGCACCTATGCTGACAGGTGTCGTACCGCGAGAAAGCCCAAGGCGGCCTGCCCCAAGGGGATGGTGCGCATCAAGGGGCTCAAGGCCTGCTGTTGGCCCGAGCAGGGGTGGACCGGGAAAACATGCGTTGGCACCCCGCGCTGCCCCCGGGGGTTCGTGCGTGAGGGCGCCGGCTGCCGAAAGAACACGATCCAGCTCTGTCCCACCGGCAAGGTCTATCTCCCGCGGTTCAAGACCTGCTGCCGCCCAGGACAAGGCTGGAACGGTAAGCGGTGCGTCGGTGAGGTCCGCTCAGCGCCGGTGGGGCGGTCCCCCAAGAAACCAGCCGACCGGACCGCCGCGAACAAGGGCGCCGATCCGACGGGCGGGATGGTCCGGGTGCCTGCGGGCGAGTTCTCCATGGGATGCCAGAAGGGGCCCGGCTGCGGCGCCGACGAGAAGCCCGAGCGCAGGGTGTATCTGGACGCGTTCTACATCGACAGGACCGAGGTCACGGTGGACGCGTTTCACCGCTGGTGGTCCGCGGGGAAGCCCACGGCGCGCCGCTGCGGGCGCCCCTGCCCGGGGTGCGCCCGGGTCTGCCTCGCGCGGGTCCATACGGCCCTGGACAAGGGCGATAACGGCGACGGCGGCTTCTGCAACTACGAGATGATGAAAATGCGCCGCGTCGGGCGTGCCTACGTGTCGCCCGTGAGAGTGCGGAGCGGCCGGAGTGGCCACCCGATGAACTGCATCCAGCAAGAGCTGGCGGCGCACTACTGTCGCGCCCAGGGCAAGCGCTTGCCCACCGAGGCCGAGTGGGAGAAGGCCTCGCGGGGGCCAGACCTTCGCATCTACCCCTGGGGCAACGCGGCACCATCGAACAAGCGCGCCTGCATGGGTCGCGTGGACCCGACCGCCCACAACTTCACAAAGACCGTCGCCCTGGGCACCTGTCCCGTGGGCAACCATCCCGCCGGAGCCAGCCCGTATGGCGCCCTGGATATGGCCGGGAACGTCTCGGAGTGGGTCAGCGACCGATACGACCCGAGATACTATCGCAGCGCTCCCAGGCTCTACCCCACGGGCCCCCGGGTGCACGCAGAGACACGCAAGCAGAAGCCCCCCAAGCGAAGCCGGCAGTGGACGTTCCGGGGCGGGAGCTGGGCCGACGCGGTCAAACACCATCGGGACATCCTCGGGTGGCCAGGCACCGGCGAAGATTGGTGGTACGGCAACGCCGCCCAGCTGACCACATACGTCCGCGCAGGATGGGGAAAACCAGACCAGGACGACACAAACTTTCGGGCCGGCAACCCATTCCTGGGATTCCGCTGCGCGCGATCGGTCCGATGAACAGCCTCGGGCTCCCGGCGCGTTCCAGGAGAGCTGGCCCGGGCGGCTGGTGGCGTCTTCAAAAAGGGCTGGTCCGCCGCGCGCCAGGAGACTGGCCCGGGCGTGGCGCCTTCGAAAACGGCCGCTCCGCTGGCAGGTGACGTCGAGACCGCGCGGCGTCAGCTCTGGCGCGGCCTGCGCTTGAAGTCGACGGCCTCGATGCCGTGTTTTCGCAGCAAGCGCCACAGCGTCTTCCGGTCCGTACCCGCCTGCCGCGCGGCCTCCGCCAGGTTCCCAGCGGTGGCGGTCAGCAGGCGGCGGATGTAGTTCACCTCGAAGCTCTGAACCGCCCGTTGCTTGGCCTCAGACAAGGTGGATCCGTCCAGTGCAAAGGGAGCTGGCGCCTCTGAACTCTCGAGCGCCGCGCCGGCCTCGACGCGGGCCACCCGGAGCCGAACCGGTTCGGGAGCGGCCTCCTCGAGGCTGACCCCGAAGTGGGTACCCGTGGGGGTCTCCCAGGTCGGACTCTGGACGTGCTCCGCAGAGATGGTCGGGCTGCCATCATGAAGCGCCAGCGTCGTCTGAACGACACCCTCCAGCTCGCGGACGTTGCCAGGCCAGTCATGAGCCACCAAGCGCGCGAGCGCCTCAGGAGAGAACGTGGGGCGAGGTCGGTCATATCTGCGGCAGAACTGCTCGGCGATGAACTCGCTGAGCAGCGGGATATCTTCGACCCGCGAGCGCAAGGGAGGCATCACCGCGTGCAACAGGTGGATGCGATAAAACAGGTCGGCGCGGAACGTCTTTTCGGCGATCGCGTCCGGCAAGAAGCGATTGGTGATCACCACCACGCGTGCATCCGAACGCAGCTCCCGCGTGCCGCCGACGCGGCGGTAGGTGCCGAACTGCAGAAACCGCAGCAGCTTGCTCTGGAGCGGTAAGGCCAGCTCTCCGATCTCATCGAGGACCAGGGTCCCGCTGGCCGCCTCCTCCACGAGGCCGCCGGTCGAGCGCGTGGCGCCCGTGTATGAGCCACGCTCGTGGCCGAAGAGCTCATTTTCGAACAGGGACTCCGGCATCGCCGCGCAGTTCGCCACGATGAGGGGACCCATCGCCCGGGCGGATTGGGCGTGTATCGTCCGAGCGGCCAGCTCTTTGCCGGTGCCGCTTTCGCCGTACACCGCGACCGTGAGGTCGGTCTCAGCCAGCTTCTTGAGACGCTGCCGGATCTCCTCCATGACGCTCGAGGTCCCGAGCAGCCATTCGACCCTCGCGCCGCCCGACGTCGCCGCTGGGATCCGCGGCCCTCGTTGCAGCGTCGAGCGAAGCCGGTGCGCCAGGTAATCGGCCTGAAGCGGCAGGCGCGCGAGGTCGGCGAAGCCCAGGCTGAGCATCGCCAGAGCCCGGGTCATGTCGGCGTCCGAGGTCAGCAACAGGACGGGGCTCGGGGCCAACTGCTTCAATAGGTCAGAGACACCCTCGTCG
>JAAZYN010000543.1:3289-3509 GCA_014239625.1 Myxococcales bacterium
CAGGGCCCTCCCCGCGTGCATCACCGAACGCTGGGTGGCCACGCTTGAAGCCAGAAGCAGAAGCCGCTTCATCGGATCTCTCGAAAAGGGGTTCGGGCGGACTCGTCAGTATGTCGCCGTCATCGCCACGAAGTTCCAGGTGTTGACCCCGTGGTTCTCCAGATGGAAGAACACCGGCTCGCCAGCTTGGTAGGCTTTGTCAGCCTTGAAACTGTACTCG
>JAAZYN010000544.1 GCA_014239625.1 Myxococcales bacterium
CGCCTCGATGGTCTCGCTCGAAGTGGCATGGATGGATGATCCGGGGGCGGAGCGCGTCGACTCGAGGCGCCCGGCGGCGGCCCCGCCAGAACGCGTACGCCCAGCGTGACTCGCCGGTGCGACCGTCGAGCAAGGCGACCTGCCGCATCAACACGGCCACGACGTCGGAGCCCACGCAGAAGTGCTCTGCCAGCCCCTCACCCAGATCCCGCTCCCACACCACGCCGCCATCGGGTCCGACAGCCCGCAGCGTCGCCGAGTCTTCCTTGTCGATGCGCGCCACCGCTTGCCCGCCGCCGGTGCGCAGGTGGACCCAGTCGGCCCCTGGCAGCTGCTGGGTATCGACGACTTGGCCGCTTCTTCCCTGAACCACGGACACGTACCAGTCGTCGCCGTCGTTGCCGCAGGTGTAGGAGCAGTCGCGCCCGCTCGATCTTCCAGAACATGGCGATGTCGTCGGGATCCAAGCCGGCGAACGGGTCGCCGCCGCCGAAGAGCTTGGCGATGAGGTCGGTGATAAAGGACATGATGGTCACTCCATGAGGTGGGTTGATTGACACCAGGGCCTTACGCAAGGAGCGTGCCACGCAGAGATGCACGTGTTTACAGGGAGTTACAAGATCGCCCGGGGTGCAGGTCGCGCCGCTGGTGTGGCCGGCCACGCGCTGATGACACATCGGGGCACACCCCGTGCGGTCGGGAAGACGCTGCTCAGTACACCTTCGCGCCCAGCAGGTTCCCCGGCGGGTCGTAGTTGCAGACGAGCACGACCAGCGGCCCGCAGGACGTCCAGCCGCAGCCCACGAGGTGGGTCTCGCGCCAGACGATTTGCGTGTAGTGGCCAGCCTTGGCGGCCGCCGCGGTGTAGGGCGTGCCCGGGCGATAGTACTTCTTCTCGTCGCCCCACATCGTGACGCCCTTGGCGAGGCGTTGGTGCTGGCCCGGTGGGCTCCAAAACGCGGCCAGATTTTCGCCGTAACGCTTCCCTTGCTGGGTCGGCCCGCTGCGGTGTCGAAGGCGCTTGCAGCTCGATGACCTGGCCAGATACTCGGCCCAGCTCTGAGCGTAGGCGGCGATCGCGTTGGACCACTCCAGCGGGGCGACGCCGACGTCGGCGCGGAGCCGATTGTGGGCCTCGACCAGCGCCTTCGGGTGGCCCGTCCGCTTCTGGGGCGTCCTCTCGAGGCATGTCGACACACAGGTCGCCTGCGCCGCCGCGCACTGAGCCTTCAGCTTCTGATTGAACCCGTGGCTGCACGCGTTCGAAGCCACGGCGCGCTTGTCGCGACGCAGTGACCTGGCGCGGGCGAGGCAGGCATGGCGTTCTTTGACGAGGGTGGCCCGACACGCCTTGGGCTCGCACCGCTCGCGACACGACATCGGTTGTGGCTGCTTGGCCGGCGCGGACCGGAGGTCTCTCGGCGGGGTCGCCGCCGCGTCGATCGGGGTCCCTTTACACGGGGCGCCGAAGCCGCCGCTGGCTTGCCCCGAGCCACCCTGCATGACGAAGTGGTAGCCGCCCTCGGTCACCTTGGTGATGGTGACGCACAGGCCGTCGATGAGGCGAGACTCGCCGACCTTGGGGGCGGGATGTCGAGCGGGCGTGGGCGCGGCCACGGCGGGCTGGCAGGCCGCCCCCACCAGGTTGCGCGACGCGCGTCCAGTGGCGCCGTCGCTGCGGGAGAAGTGAATGGTGTCGCCGTCCACCGCGGTGATGGTCGCGCAGCGGCTCAGGATGATGCGGTGCTCACCGACCGTCGGTGCGGGTCCGGCAGCGGTCGAGCGCGGCGCGGCGGCGAAGACCAGCGCGCAGGCGACGGCGAAACGCATCATCGCCCGTCAGTTTTACTTCGCGGCCGAAATGAACTTCGCCGCGGTCGGGTGGAAGTTCAGCTTGTTGACCTCGAGGAGCTGCTTGGCGAACTTCAGGCTCACCTGACCCCATTTGGGGTGTTTGTCTTTGAGCGCGTCCTTCTTGGTGAAGATCGCCTTGACGACCTCGTCGACGATCTCGGGCGGCGTGTTGACGCTCGTGACCAGCACGCACGGCGTGGCGACGGTGTCGATGGGGGCCTTCGACCAGGGATAGGCGCTCGCCGGGATGGAGGCCGACCAGTACGGGAGCTTGGCCTTGTTGAAGGACTCGATCACCGTCGGCGGGAGCCGGAACAGCTTGATCTTCCTGGAGGCCTTGGGAGGGATCGCGGTGAACAGCCCGACCGGTTGGCCCCCCGTGAAGAAGATGGCGTCCAGCTTTCCCTTCACGAGGAGGTCGATGCTCTGTTCGGGCGTCCCCTGGTGCAGCTTGACCTTGCCTTTCTAGGTGACGTCGATGGCGTGCTGACCGAGCAGCAGCGACGCGCTGAAGTAACTCCCCGAGGCGCCAGACCCGACGCCGATTTTCTTTCGCCTGAAGTCCTTGAAGGTCTTGATCTTCGCCTTCTTGCGAACGACGATATGGACCTCCTCGAAGTACAGCGGCGCCACCACCTGGATCTCGGAGAGCATCTCCTTGAACTTGGGCTTCTGAGCGAGCAACGTCAGGTAATCGAGCTGCACCATCGCGAGGTCGGCCGAACCCATGGCGACCATCAGCACGTTCTCGCCGCTACCGGCCGAGAGCCCGATCTCGAGATCGAGCACGTCCTTCATCGCCTCGCGCAGTGACTTGGCGAGTGCGTTGTAGGTGCCGTCGCTCGACGCGGTCAGGATCTTGGCCTGGGGTACAGCCATCGCCGGCGGGGCCACAGCCGCCACCGTCGAGGCCGCGACGACCAGACCAACCAGCAAGGCCCTGCGAGTGGACATCTGCGCTTCTCCTTGAAGATGTTCGCGAATCAAAGACCAGGACTCCGGAGGGTGTCAAGGCGTGGCGGGCCCACGGCGCGGAGAGCGGCACCGCGTGCCGGCGGCCAACATGATCGGGACCCGGTCCTCGGCGCCAGCGTCCGCGCGCCCCTGTGGGGTCGGGGCCCACCGCCAGCGAGCGCGTCGGCCGCTCCCTGGTTCCCGGCTCTCCGCGTTCTGAAAGGCGGCGCTTCAACGTCCTGGACCGCCATGCGCGGCCACATGATCTCCCATCAGAACCTGTAGTATACACGTTCGATTGAATCCGCCGGCTCATCGTTCGTCGTTCGAGGGTACCCGTCGCCGCCGCTGACCGTCCACAGCCGAGAGCATCGTATGCGCCTATCCGTCGCCCTATCCACGCTTCTGATACTCATGCACTGGACGCCCCAAAGCGCCCACGCGGGAGACAGCGGCCTCCACTTGGAACCTCCAGAGCGAACCTACAAGCGGCTCAAGAAACAACGGCGCTTCCCCGAAGCGGTGGAGCTGTCCCAGCGCGTGTACCCCTCGACCGTCACCAAGAAGCGTCGGCGTGCCTGGAAGAAACGCTTCCTTCGCGCCCGCAAAGCGGCCATGAAGACCGAACTCAAGCGCTCCAAGCGGGCGTACAAGCAGCTGGACTACCGGACCGCTCTGGCCCACGCGGACGTCGCCG
>JAAZYN010000545.1 GCA_014239625.1 Myxococcales bacterium
ATCGCGAGATTCGCCAGGCGATGTCGTCGCTGGCGAGGCGCGAGACCGACGTCGTAGCAGGCAGAGTCGCGCACGCCGGGCGAGTCCGACCCGCCAGCGCGTGACCCACCACCGGCGAACCCCCAGCTATCGCCGGCGGATCACCACCCACCCGAGCAGCGCCAGCACGCCGAAGGCCGACCATGGCGTCGAGCCCTCGCCGCCGCTAGCGCAGCCGCCGCTGGTCGAGCCGCTGCCTCCGCTCCCGACGTCCGGCCCGGTGTTGAGCACGCACTGCCCGGCGAGAGGGTTCCAGCTCTGACCGGCTGGGCACTCGCCTGGATTCGTCGGCGGGTCCACGGTGCCACCGCCGCTTTCCTCCACGCACTGCTGGCTCTCCGGATTGCATGCGTAGCTGCTCGGGCAGGTGCCGCAGCTATTACCGCAGCCATCTTGGCCGCACATTTTGTCCTCGCAGGTACAGGTCGCGGGGTCTACCGCGCAGGCTCCCTGATCGCAGATCTGCCCGGCGCCGCATTCGCCGCAGCTGCCCCCGCACCCATCCGCACCACAAACCGCCTCGGCGCAATCAGGCACGCAAGAGGGCGCGCACGCGCCGGTGATGGTACAGGTCTCATCAGCCGCGCATTCACCGCAGCTGCCGCCACACCCATCGTCGCCGCACACGGCCGCACCACACGCCGGGACGCAGGTGCTCTGGCAGACCCCACCCACGCAGAAGCCATCGTCGCACCCACAGGTGCCGCCGCAGCCATCGTCGACGCAGTCGCCCAGCCCAGCACAATCGGGCACGCACGCTTCACACACCCCAGCGGCGTTACAGGTCTCGTTGACCCCGACACAGGTGCCACACGTGGCGCCGCACCCATCCGGGCCGCAGTTTTTCCCGGCGCACGCGGGGACACAGTCCGCCACGCAGTTGCCGCTGACACAGCTCGTGCCGCTGGGACACGCGCCGCAGCTGCCGCCGCACCCGTCGTCGCCGCAGGCCGACGACAGGCAGTCCGGGGTGCAGCTGGACTCGCACTGAAAGGTGACACCATCACACTGCTCGCCCACCGGGCAGGTCCCACAGACATCCCCACAGCCATCGGGACCGCACTCGTTGCCGGCGCAATCGGGCGTGCACAGCGGGGTGCAGACCCCGGCGTTGCAGAGTTCACTCGACGCGCAGGTGCCGCAGGTGCCGCCACAGCCGTCATCGCCACAGACCGCAGCGCCGCAGCTCGGGACACAGATGCACAGACCCGCGCTGCAGTACGCCGTGGGCCCCAGGGCCACGGTGCAGTCACCGCAGCTCCCGCCGCAACCGTCGGCCCCGCACTCCTTGCCGCTGCATGCCGGCGTGCAGCCCGTCTGCTGACACTGACCCGAGATGCACTCGAAGCCCGTGGCGCAGTTGGCCCCGCATTGCCCGCCGCAGCCATCGTCGCCGCAGACCTTGCCGGCGCAGTTCGCCACGCAGGTGCTCTCACATTGCCCGGAGGCCGTGTTGCAGGTGAGCCCGGTGGAGCACGTGCCGCAGCTCCCACCGCAGCCGTCAGCGCCGCAGTCTTTGCCCGCGCAGTCCGGCGCGCAGGCGCTCTCACATTGCCCCGTCAACGCGTTGCACGTCGAGCCGCTGCCGCAGAGCCCACAGCTCCCGCCGCAGCCGTCGTCTCCGCAGACCTTACCGGCGCAGTCGGAGAGGCAACCGCCCGAACACTGGAGCGGGTTGGCGCCGCTCGGGTCGGCGACGGAGACGGAGTTACAGTCGTAAAATGCAGCGGTCCCGCTGTCCTTCCAGCCGCACACATTGGAGGCCGGCGCCGGGCCGTCACCGGCGCAATAGCTCGTGTAGTCCGCGCAACAGTCACCGCTGGTCTCGCAGATGCTGTCACAATAACAGGTGAGAAACCCGGTGATGTCTGTGCTGACACCGCCACACGCCTGGCAGCAACTCACGCCGCCATTCGGGGTGCACGCGTCGTTGGGGGGCTGGTTGCCGGAACAGCCCAGCTGGCACCAACTCCCCGCGTCACACCACTGCACCGTGCTCGGGTCGTCGCAACACCCCTCGAAGGTCAACCCCGAGGGGCAAGCACCCAGATCCACGGCGGTGCTGATGCCACCACATTGGGCCGCAGCCTCCGGCACGGGCAGCGCCAAACTCGCGAGCCCGAACACCATCAGGAACACCATCCGGCGCCCGCGGCTTGAAGGCGGATGGGACGTCGCCGCTGGCATCTCGAGCTTCAGCATCTGTTTGCTCCCGTCGCGTCGTCGCTGGGCGCACCCACGACTCCTGAGTGACGCGAAACTATAGACGAACGACATCTCCTTGATCAAAGGGTTCCCACGCCCCCGTGCAATAACCCCTCGCGCGCGCCCGTTGCCCCGACGAGGAGCATCGGCGACCATGCCGCTCCAACGTGTTGTCCGCCTCATGAATCAAAGCGCATCGCAGGAGTCCACCAGGCTCACGTGGATCCGACGGGCAGCGGCGGCGCTGATGGCGCTGCTGGCTGCGGCCGGATTCAGCGTGTCCGCTGGTCTGGTGTATGGGCACGGCGAGATCGAACGGCGCGTCGCGCGGCTGGCCGGGGAGCTGGGGATCGCGGTGAACCTCAACCGCGTAGACCTGGGCTTTGGGCGACACACCACGGGCCACCACATCGCCATCGCGGTGCCCAACGGCCCCCGCCTCAGCATCGGCTCAGCCGAGGCGGACCTGGACCTCGCCGACCTGCTCCAGGGCCGACGTCGACCGTCGGAGCTGACGCTCAGCGACCTCCGCGTGGCGCTGACGGTCACGCGCCACGGCGTCGTGGGGCTCGAGCCGGTGCTGAACGCCTGGCGCAGACGGCGCGCCCACGCTGGCGACGCCGGGGAGGCCTCCCCGCGCACCCTCACCGTGCGACTGGACAAGGCCCGCGCCCACCTGATCGTGGCCGACGAGAGCCTGCCTCCGATAGAGCTCGTCATCGACGACATCACCGCGGTGGTCAAAAAGACCGGATCGCACATCGGGTTGACGGGGTCTGGCAGCTTCGAGCTCGCCGGGGTCGAACGGACCGGGACGGTGCACGCGGTGCTCGACGGCGCGCGCATCCTCAGCGCCGGTGTGACCGTCTCGCAGCCCGTCTGGCTGCCGGTGGAGATCGGCGGCCGGCGCCTCCTCGTCAGCGCCACCAGCATCACCCGCCGCTCCGAAGCCGGCGAGACGGTGATCACGGGGATCGCGGCTCGGGACGGTGTCCACAGCGTCGCCGCGCGACGGCTGATCCTGTCCGACGGAGAGCCTGACGGTGACGACGCGGGGCCCGAGCTCAGGGACGTCACGCGTGTGACGGTCGAATCGGCTCGCGCCACTCGCGACGACGACAGCGCTTCGGCCAGCTGGGTCGGGGTGGACCTGACATGGGTCAGCGACGAGAAGCTGCCCCGCGTCCGCGCGGTGACCGCGAGAGATGCCCGGATAGAGAGCCCCGGGCGCGGCCTGTCGGCGACCGTGGACACCGCCAC
>JAAZYN010000546.1 GCA_014239625.1 Myxococcales bacterium
GAGACGTCGCCAGCAGCACCACGCTGCGCTCGGCCCTCGCGGACGTCCCCACGGAGTCCGCCAGAGGCGTTGACGCCTCTGTGGATCCGGGCCCCGATCCACGCGTTGCCGGCGTGAATCAGGCGTCCGTCACCGATCCAGAGGCCCTCGTCGGCGTCGCCGCCGGAAGCTACCCCATGGGCTGTCAGAAGGGTGACACGCGCTGCTGGCCCGACGAACGGCCCGCCCACACGGTGAAGCTCGGCGCCTACCGGATCATGGCTTACGAGGTCACGGTCGGGGCGTACCTCCGCTGCGTCAAGGCCGGAAAGTGTCCCAAGCCAGCGACGACCGCCGGCTGTCCGCGAGCCGACGCGGAGGCGCGCGCGCCGGTGACCTGCGTCTCGCTGGCCGACGCACAAGCGTACTGCGCCACCCGCGGATGGCGCCTGCCCACGGAGCAAGAGTGGGAGGTGGCCGCCCGAGGACCTGACCACGCGGAATATCCCTGGGGCAATCAGCGCCCTACCTGTGACCACGCAGCGCTCGCCGGTTGTCTCAAGGGGCCGCTGACCATCGGTCGGCGCACCGAGGACAGAGCCTGGAGCGGCGCCTTTGACATGGCCGGCAGCGCCCGCGAGTGGACGTCCTCACGGCATCACCCCTACCCCGGCAGCGCCACCGCCAAACCCAAGCGCGCCGGGATCGTCACGCGGGGAGCGAGCGTCGCCCTGCGGCCGCGCTATGCGACCTCAATGCGCAGCCGCATGGCGGAACAGCCGGACGCGCGATTGCCCGACCTGGGCTTCCGCTGCGTCGCGCAGACGACCCCCTGATCACCGAGGCGGGGGCGCCGCGGACGCGCTGGCCTGTCCGGAGGCCCCGGACGCCACCTCGGCAGCGGTCCACGCGATGAGCTCCCCGCCCCAAAGGCGGGTCCGGCGCGTGACGACGCTCGCCCTCACCGGCAGCGACCCTCCCTTCGCGGTCCGCGCGGCAGCCTCCCCTCTCGGGCGGCTGCCCCGGGCGACGCGCTCGTGTGGACGTGACTCGCGCTCACCCGCACCGCACCGCGCCCCATCCCGACGCCGCGCGCAGCGCCGGCGGCACCGAGCTCAGCAGGACGCTGACCACGCGGCGCTGTTCAGCGGGGCGCCCCTTGAATGGCAGCGCCGTGGATGATTAGCTCCGGACGATGATGCACACCACGGTGACGACGCCCCTCGGGCTCGAGCTGACAGTTCATGTATGGGGGCCCGCTGCGGCGCCACCGTTGGTCCTGTTGCACGGGTTCATGGACTCGGCGGAGGCCTTCGCCCAGACGATGGCCCCGCTGTCGGACCGCTGGCGGGTCATCGCGCCAGACCAACGCGGCCACGGGTGCAGCGATCACATCGGGCCGGGTGGCTATTATCACTTCACCGACTACGTCATGGACCTCGACGCCATCATCGGTGCTCTGGTGCTCGACGACGAGCCGCGTCCGGTGGTCGTCGGCCACTCTATGGGCGCCTCGGTTGCGCTCTACTACGCCGGCGCCTTTCCCGAGCGGGTGCGTGGGCTGGTCCTGGTCGACGGGATCGGACCCGAATCGACCCCGGTGTCGGCCGCTCCTGCGCTGATGCGACGGTGGATCGATGCCGTCAACCAGCGAGCGCCTGGCCGTCACGCAGCCCCTCCCCAAGACGCGGCGCGGGTACGCAAGCGCCTCGAGGCGTCGGCTCCTGGGCTCAGCCCGTCGCACCTGGAGCGCGTCCTGCGAGCACGCGCGCGAGCCACCGACAGCGGACAGCTCGTGTATCGCTTCGACCGGTTGCACCGCACACCGAGCCCCTGGCACCTCGACGCGGCGCGCTTCGCGGCGTTCTGCAGCGCCGTGACGGCCCCCACCCTGGCCGTTTGGGGTTCGAGGACCCCGTTCCGGCACGGCGAGGTGGCCACGCGTCAGGGCCTCATCGCCAACCTCCGGGAGGTCACCATTGACGACTGCGGACATAACATCCATCTGGAACGCCCCGATGCTCTGGGGGCCGCCATCGCCGAGTTCGTCGACCAGCTGAGCGACCGCTGATGCTCGAGATCCTCGTGGTCAACATCAACATCTCCGCCGACGACCTCGCCGGATGCACCCAGATCGCTCAGGTGTTGCGCGAGGTAGGCGCAGCGGGAGGGCCCCTCGAGGTCCACGTGGCACACTACACCGAGGCCATCGGGCGCGCGCGTGGGCGACGGAACTCCGCCTTGGTGCTGGGCCCCAATGGGACGCCGTTCCCCGCTTATCCGTCGGACTTCGACACCTTCCTCGCGTGGGTGCGCCGGCTGCGACGGCCGGTGCTCGGCATCTGCGGAGGTCATCAGGCCCTCGCCCTGGCACACGGCGCGCCGGTCGGACCGGTGGCCGACGTCCGAGCTGCCAGCGCATCCTATGACGGCATGCCCAAGCTCCGCGGCACCTACACCATCCGCTGGCTGGGTGACCCCGACCCGCTGCTCGCGGGGGTACCGGAAGAGTGCGACGTCGTGGTCAGTCACGTCGACGAGGTCAAAGACATCCCGTCCGGGTTTCGCCTGCTCGCGATCGGGGACCCTTGCCATGTACAGGCCATCCGAGCAGACCGCCGGCCGATGTACGGGGTGCAGTTCCATCCTGAAAAAGCGTGCCACGACCCCGCGGGCCGAACGTTGCTGAGCAACTTCGTCGCGCTCGCGCGATAGGCCGCGCCAAAATGACATTTGTCGCCCGAAGGTGACCACGTATGGTGCCGCCCCCCTTTGTCGAGAGGTGCTTCGTGCGAGAGCTCTACACCGTGTCCCTCGCCACCGTCCTCTCGGGCGCCTTGGCTTGCTCAGCTCCGGGACCCGGTGGAGCTGGTCCAGCGACCCCGACCGCGGACCTCACCTTCGCTGACGGAGCGGGCGGGGACGCTGCTGGATCGGAGCTCCCCGGAGGCGACGACGACGACGACGCGCCAGGTGATGTCTGTGACGCGTGCCGAGCTCCAGGGGTCTGTGTCGACGGGTATTGCGCCAACCCGACGGACTGCTCGGTGGACGAGGTGGCCGGGTGCTACGACGAGCAACACGAGCTCCGCTGTTCCGCCATCGACGGTGCCGCCAGCGCCTGGGTACCGTCGCCATGCGATCCTGGCGCCAAATGCATCACCGACCGTTGCGCGGCGGTGGTCTGCGAACCGAACAAGGTCTATTGCGAGGGGCTCGACGCAAACAAGGCGTGCCTGCCCGATGGCAGTGGGTTCGAGGCCGCGCAGATGTGCCCTGATGGGCAGTACTGCACATCAGGGCAGTGCGGGTCGAGCTGCGCTCTTGACCCGAAGTTCGGCGCTCACGTGGGCTGCGCGTTCTGGACGGTGGACCTCCCTCAGTTCCCGGATCCCTTCAGCGACCCAGAGTCAGAGCCCCACTACGTCGTGGTCTCCAACCCGGGAGAGCTCGACGCCGAGGTCACGTTCGAAGCCCCAGGAGGCTGGACCGTGAACGTGGTCGACAACGTCGTCCCCGGC
>JAAZYN010000547.1 GCA_014239625.1 Myxococcales bacterium
CCGACATGAGTCTCCCAGCTGCAACCACGCCGGTAGCGGGCACGACACGCTCGCCCAACGACGGGCCGCGGATGCCTCGCGACCCGCTGGGTGCAACCGACGGATCCGCTGCGCTGAAGGGCGGGACCGACCTCGGGCTGACTCGACGGTTGCGCGACGCGACGTCACCAGCCTCTCGTCCTCGCTACACCGGCCAAAATGACACTTTCGTGGGCCGTGCGTCATGCGGGTTGGTGCTGGGGCGACCTGCGACCTGGATATCGTGGGTGATCGGGTGCACGATCGTCGTCAGAAATGCTAGGTTCTCAGCGTGTCGAAGAAGCCCGTCGAGACGCTATCGCGCGCCCCACCTGACGCCTCCGCTGGGCAGCAGCCGTCACACCTCTATCTGCGAGCCGTCTACGCGGAGGGCCTGACACACCAGGACCCACGCATGGGCCTCGTCATCCCCGTAGGGGACGGGTACGCCGACGACATCGTGATCGGGCGCGCTCCCGACGACGAAGCGCCTCATCTGACGATAGATTTCGACTCCTGGGCGAGCCGGACCCACACCCAGGTGGCCCATTTTCGAGTGGGCGACCAACGGGGCCTCGTCATCAGCGACCTCAACTCTCGCAACGGGACCTGGGTCGACGGTGTGAGGATCTTCCAGCGCACTCCGGTAGGAGTGGGGCAGACCGTGCGCGTGGGGAGCACCCTGTTCGTGGTCGGCGCCAGCCCTCTGGACGATGATGGCGCACCGGTGGGTCCCGAGACCCCACCGCCAGAAGGGTTCCACGTGGCGACGCGCCACATGAGTGAACTCTGGGATCGAATCTGCGCCCTCGCCCGCAGCGACGTAGGCGTGTTACTTCTCGGCGAGATGGGCACGGGCAAGACCCACCTCGCGCGCCTGTTACACGACCGCTCGGCCAACAAAGCGGGACCTTTTGTGCCGCATAATTGCAGCGCGATCCCGATCAACCTGGAGGAAGCGACCCTCTTTGGAGTCGCCCCAGGCTTTATCCCGACGGTCAAACAGAAACAGGGACTGCTGGGGATGGCCGCCAACGGCACCCTCTTTCTGGACGAGCTGGCTGACATGCCCCTCGTCGCGCAAGCCAAGCTGCTGGACGCCTTCGACCCGAGCGTGATGAGCTATCTGCCCGTCGGCGGCAGCTCGCGCGTGGTCACCGACTGCCGCTTGATATGCGCCACCAACCGCGACGTCTTCGAGCTGTCCAAGTCCGGTGCGCTGCGCCAAGATCTGCTCAGTCGCCTCGTCGTCGGTGAGGTCACCGTGCCGCCGCTCCGCGAGCGACGTGAGGACTGCTGGCGATCTTTGCCGACGCGCTAGGAGATGCCCGGGATCTGATCAGCGATAAACCGGTCCTGCCCAGCGTCGAGCTGGCGGAGGCTGTGCTGACGGCGCATTGGACCGAGAATATCCGCGGACTCAAAGGGCTTGCGCAGCGTTTCGCGCTCGGTGACGCGCTGAGCCCCGAGGAGATCCTCGTTCACGCCAATCGCGGCTCCATCGGCTCGACATCGACCGATCCCCACGAGTTGGCAGCCCGCGTGGTGTCCGGGCAGGGGTGGTCGCGGGCTGCGCCCGATGAACCGACCACTGCGAGGCCGTCTCCGTTCGAGGAGCTGGGCGACCCGCAACCGATCTGGCCGCCGCGACCCGAGGAGCTGCTCCAGCTCCTGTACGAAGCGAAGTGGAACGTAAAAGGCTGCGCAGAGCGCCTTGGTCGCAGACGAGAGACGGTGGCGCGCTTGATGCGGCAGCACTTCGGCGAAGGCGGGAAGCTCACGGCCCAGCGCGCGTTCCGGGTGTGGCGAGCCTCCCAGAGGGTCCCCTCCGCGGCCCAGCTGGATACCGTCTTCGCGCTGTACTTCGAAAACGCACCCGAGTCGCCTGAGGCCAAGGCGGCGATGAAGCGCTGGAGCGCCGAGGGCAGGCTGCCGGACGCCCCGTGAGGGCAGGCTCGGCCGACAGTGAGGTCCTGTATTTCGCCTACGGCGCCAACATGGCGGCGGCGGTGCTATCGCGCCGCTCGGTCTGGCCAACCGCGGCGTGGTCCGGGGTCCTTCGGGACTATCAGCTGGTCTTCGATGCCCCCGGTATCCCTTGGCTGGAGCCGGCCTTCGCGAACATCGTGGCGACTCCCGGGGCGCAGGTCGAAGGCGTCCTTTACGCCATGAGCCGACGGTCGTTTCGACGGCTCGTCCAGGCGGAGGGGCGCGGCGCTTATTACCACCCTGTCGACGTGACGGTGGAGATCACCGACAGCGAGCTGGCGCAGAAAAGACCTGGGGTGGCGTTCCAGGCGGGGCGCCGCATTCAACGCTTGCTTCCCTCGCGCCGTTACATGACCCTGCTGCTCGAAGGAGCCCGGGCGCGGGGGTTGTCTGGAGAGTACGTCCGCTTCTTGGAGAACCATCGGAGAGCGAACACTCCCCTGCCCGGAGCAGTCATGCGCAACGTGATCGTAGTGTTGGAAGCTCTCTTTGTTCGCGGGATCGTCCCCGACCGCACCATCGCGCTGATGTGGGACCTGACAGAGAGACTGAGAGCCTGGCGTGGGTAAGGCTGGTGGCACACGCTATGGAGTGTTCCTGGGATGCCCCCCGGGGCTGGAGGGGCAACTCCAGGACGAGATCGGCGAGCTGTTGGTGTCGAGCAGCCCCAGGGCGCGCAACGGCGGCGTCGAGGTGCGCGCTACGGCGCCCGAGCTCTGGCGCCTCGTCCACGGTTGTCGACTGGCGGAGGGGGTCCGGGTCCGAATCGGCGGCTTCGAGGCGACCCGCTTCGAGGCCCTTATCAAAGGGTTTCAGCGTCTGCCGACGCACGCATACATCCCTCGTGGAGAGCGGCCGGAGGTGCGCGTATCGGCCCGCAAATCGCGGCTGTACCACACCGACGCCATCGCCGAGCGGGTGGAGTCGGTGCTGGGCGGCGGCGCCACTGGGCCAGAGCCCCTCAGGCTGTGGGTGCGCCTGGCGCGCGACAAGGCCTCGGTGAGCGTGGACGCGTCAGGGGCGAACTTCTACCGCCGCGGCTACCGCACCCACGTCGGAAAGGCCCCGCTCAGAGAGACCCTGGCTGCAGCCCTCGTTCGCTTTGGTGACGCCGAGTCGGAGGTGATCTGGGATCCCTTCTGCGGCTCGGGCACGGTGCTCATCGAAGCGGCGCTTCGCCGACAAGGGGGCTGGACCAGACGCTCGGACGACTTCCACCCGGCGTTCCTGCGCTGGCCGAGCCACGCCGCAGAGGCCTACGCAGCCTGGCTGGCCGACGAGCCCCCTCCACCCGCACGAGGGGGCCCCGTGACCGTGATGGGGTCCGATCTCGTGCCCAGAGAGCTACAAGCGGCGACCGGCAACGCACAACGAGCAGGCCTGACAATCGCTGACGGTGGGCTTCGTGAGGGCGACTTCCAGGCCGTCGTCGACGCCGTCCCGCGCGGCGCGGAGATCATCACCAACGCGCCATACGGCGTGCGCAGCGGC
>JAAZYN010000548.1 GCA_014239625.1 Myxococcales bacterium
GCCAGGCACTCCGGCATCGCGCGGATCGTCGCCGAGGGGCAAAAGGACGGCCTCCCATGGTACGCCATGGAGCTCCTCGAGGGGGTCACCCTGGGCAAACAGCTGGCGCAGTGGATGCCCCAGCTGACCGGCAGCGCTGCGACCGTCTCCAAGCGGCCGCGGTGGTGGACCGACAGCCTGGAGGCCGCCGAGCGGCCACGATCAGCCCCCACAAGCGACGCGCCGACCACACCGGCGCTGGCACGGCCCCACGCCGCGGGTGGCCACCTGGACAAAGCGATCCGCCTCGCCCTCGCCCTGTGCGAGCCGCTGGCGTTCCTCCACGGCGAGGGGATCGTCCACTGCGACCTGAAGCCCGACAACATCATGCTCCGGTCCCCTCGGGAGCCAGTGCTGCTGGACTTCGGTCTCACCTCCCGTTTCTGGGGTCACCTGAGCCGTGAGGTGCTCGATCTCAACAGCATGTCCACGGGCACCATCGCGTACATGGCGCCCGAACAGATCCGAGGCGAGCTCGTCGACCCCCGGACCGATCTCTACGCCCTCGGGTGCATCCTGTACCTGATGGTGACCGGCCGGCAGCCCTTCACCGGGGACTCCATCCCGGATCTAGCGATGAAGCATCTGGAGGTGGCGCCGGTGCCGCCGTCGCAGCTCGCCGAGGGGGTCCCCCGGGAGCTGGACCTGTTGATCCTCGACCTGCTGGCCAAAGACCCGCGCAAACGGATCGGCTACGCCGACGACGTGGCCGTCAGGCTCGCCAGCTTGCTGGGCCCATCGCGTCCGACGCTGAGCTACCGACCTTACGTGTATCGGCCCAGCTTCACGGGCCGCGCCGAGGTGCTGGAGTCGGTCGAGCAGAAGCTCACCGATGTCCACCACAGCCGCGGGCACCTGCTGCTGCTCCAGGGGCCCTCGGGGAGTGGCAAGACCCGGATGGTCGCCGAGCTGGCTCAGCGCGCGCGCAACCGCGGCATGCAGGTCTTCGGAGGGGCGTGCAGCCCACGCGGGGCGAGCGGTTCTGCAGGCGACATCCCGCTGCAAGCCTTCAAACGGATCCTCCAGGTGACCGCCGACCGCTGCCGAGAGCGCGGCGCCCCAGAGGCCCGACGGATGTTCGGGCCGCACGGGCACGTGCTGGCGGCCTTCGAGCCGTCCATCGGCATGCTCGAGGGGATGTCGGCGCCGGATGATGCGGTCAAGCTGGACACCGACGCGGCGCGGGATCGGCTCTTCCAGAGCCTGGCATGGACCCTGGGCTCACTGGCCATCGAGCGGCCGATGCTCGTGGTGCTCGACGACATCCACTGGGCCGATGAGCTGTCGGTGACCTTCTTGGAGCACCTGCTCCGCTCCGACGCGTTGGCCACCCTGCCGGCGGTGTTCTTGTGCACGTCTCGCACCGACGAACCTGGCGCCCCGCTGACGCACCTGGAGATGGCCGAGCGGATCGAGATCCCGAGGATCGGGCGAGCCGAGATCGCCAACATGGTGTCCGACATGCTGGCGCTCCAGCAGGTACCCCCGGCCTTGGTGCGTTTCCTGGAAGAGCGCGCCCACGGCACCCCGTACGTGGTGACGGAGATGTTGCGCACCGCGGTGGAGCAGGGCGTGCTGCGGCGCGGCGAGGCCAACGGTCGATCCGCGACCGCCGTGCGCTGGGAGTTGGCCGACGGGACGTCGCTGGACAAAGCCGATCTCGACGCCCTGCCCTTGCCGCTGAGCCTCGATGGGCTGCTGAGGCGGCGCCTCGAGGCGCTCGATCCGATCGCCGCCGAGCTGACCGAGGCGATGGCGGTCCTGGGTCCTCAGTGCGCGCCGCGGATCCTGTTCAGCGTCGCCGGCCAGCCGGAGGAGCAGGCCGGGCTGGCGCTGGACTTGCTGATGTCCGCCCACGTAGTGGAGCGGGCGCGGTCTACGGGCGACTTGCGCTTCGTGCATGATCAGCTGTGGCAGCTCGCCTACGACGGGATGCGCGCCGAGCGACGGCGGAGCCTGCACAAGCGAGCCGCTGAGACCCTGGAGCGGCTGCCGGAGGCCACGCAGGCTGGCGCCGGAGCCGGCATCGCGATGCACTGGCAACAGGCGGGCCACTCCAGCCGGGCCCAGGCCTATTTCCTGACCGCAGCGAGGGAGGCGGCAGGGCTCTATGAGCTCAGCACCGCCGAGGGGCTCTACCGCCAGTGGCTGGACTCGGCCGACCCAGACGAGCCGGCGGGGATCCCGGTAAACCTCGAGCTCGCCGAGATCCTGCGAGTCACGGGACGCTGGGACGACTCTCAGGAGCTCTTGGAGCGGGCGAGAGAGCGCGCCCGGGAGACCGACATCAAGCCGCTGCAGGCGGAAGCCGAGGAGCGGCTGGGGGCGCTGTTCAACTTGCGCGGGCAGCACGATCAAGCGGTCGTCCATCTCAGGGTGGCGCGCAGGATGTGGGCGCGGCTGGGGCGCATCGACCGTCTGGGCGTGACCCTCGGCGAGATAGGTCGAGTGTTACGGCGGCGGGGCGATTTTGCGGACGCCGCCGACCACTTCCAACGTCAGATGGCGGTCGCCCGAAACCACGATCGCATCGAACAGATCGTGGAAGCCCACATGAACCTGGGTCGGCTGGCGTTGCACCAGGGGCGCAGCGCGGACGCCCTGGGCAACTTCGAGATGGCCTACGAGCTGACCAGCGCCCACGGGCTCAAGCAGCTGCAGTGCCTGGTCTCGGGAGACCTCGGGGACGCGCAGCTTCAGGCCGGCGCTCACGAGGTCGCGATCAAAGCCTATGAAGACCAGCTGGCCGCGGCGGTGCTCATGGGCGACCGGCAGTCGGCCGCGGCGGCGGTGCGACAGATCGGCGTGGCTCATTGGCGCCACGGCCACCCCCAACAAGCCCTGGTGTGCTTCACCGGGAGCCTGCGTGTCGCGGTGGAGCTGGGCGACCGAACAGCGGTGGCCGTGACCTTGGCGCGGGTCGCCGACGTCGAGGCGGCTCAGGCCAACTACCTCCGCGCAGACCGTAGCTACGCCATCGCCATCCGCCTGATGCGCCGCGCCGCCTTGCGCTATTACCTGAGCTCGGCGCTGTACCGCCGCGCGGAGGTCCAGATGCACCTGGGCGAGCTCCCGGAGACCTCGACCGACATCGATCTCATCTACGGCTTGCTGACCGAGGCGCTCGAGGTGGCGCGGGCCATCAGCCGGTCGCGGATCGTGTTGGCCGCGCAGACGCTGATCCTCGTCCTCGATGTCCAGACCGGCGACAAGTCCGCCGCGGACGTGGTGGCGCGCCTCGAGGCGCAGCTCCAACGGTCCGACAGCGCGCTGGACCAGGCGGCGCTGTGCTGGGCGCTCTGGCGGGTGGAGCCCACCGAAGAGCGGCGGAGAGCCGCCGCCGATGCCTACAGCGACCCAGCCGGGCGGGTGTCGGCGACGGCGCGCCTGCGGTTCCTCGCCCTCACCGGCCAGCCGCTGAGCGCTCCCAAGCTGATGGCGTTACCGCC
>JAAZYN010000549.1 GCA_014239625.1 Myxococcales bacterium
ATCACCTCCACCATCCTCTACGCAGGTGGCATCACCACCCTGCTCTGGCCCATCGTCGCGGCCTCCTTCGGCGAGAAGGTGCTGAGCTTCGGCGTCAGTAAACCCGCACTCCAGGCGGCCTTCACCCCGATCCCTGGGAGAGCCGTCGAGGCCGGAAAGTTCGTCATCGACGGCGTGCTCTATCGCTTCGCGACCCTGTCCATAAGCAGCGTGTTGGCCGCGTTGGTGGCGGCCGAGCTCCTCGACCTCCTGGACTACGGGACGCTCTCACCGGTGGTCCTCGTCTTCTCGTCGATCGCCATCATCGTCGGATGGCGGATGGGCGCGCGCTACCGGCACACGCTATACTCGGGGCTCCGCGAGCGACGGGTGGCCACCGACGACGCGTCGGCACCCTGGGCGGAGCGCGACGCCCGCGCCGTGGTGCGAACCCTGATCGCGACCGATAACCCCGAGGATGTCGTCCAAGGGCTGGCCCTGGCACGCGAGCTGGCGCTGGCGCCGCCAACCGTGTTGGTGCGTCGACTCGCGACCCACCCCGAGCCCATCGTCGTCATCGACCTGCTTCAGACACTGACGACCTTGAACATCGCCCCGCCGGCCGAGATGCTGGCCCCGATGTTGCGGGGTTCAGCTTACACCGACAACGGCGTGCTCCGCGCGGCGCTGCGCTCCCTTCCCCGAGGGGAGCCGGCGCGGCGGACGGATGTTCAGGAGCTGGTGCCGCAGATCGAGCAGCTGACGCATCACGCAGACCCATCGGTCGCGTCGCTCGCATTTGTCTGGTTGCGGGCGAACGCCAAGACGCCCATCGGCGCCACGCGCCTGCTGACGTATGAGCTCAAGTTGATGCGGGACCTGGCGAGCGACGACCGCCGGGTGGCCATCGGGGCGGTGCAGCAGATCGCAGCCCTGGGCCGCTCCGAGTACATCGCGCCGTTGCTCGACGCCGTCATCAGCCCCGCCCTGCGGCCGGCCGTCTTCGAGGCCCTCGACCAGCTGCCGCGGCAGCAGGTGTTCGCTGAGATCTCCAACCGCCTTTCGAGCGCCAGCGAGCTGTCCGACGTGGAGCGCGTGTGGCTGCTTCGGCTCGCGGAGGAGCTCAGCGGTCAGGACGCGGTCGCCCTGGTGGCGCCGTATATCCATGCCCGCTCCGACGTCATAAAGGACCAGGCGACCCGATCGCTGTGGCGGCTCGCACACGACGGCTTCACGCCGTCCCGCGAGCACGTCCTGGACCGCGCCGCAGCGGAGACCGACGCGTTGATCCGTCTGGCCCTGTTCGACACCATGGTCCGCCGGCAGCTCCCCACCGGCAGCAAGACCGACCTGCTCACCCGTGAGGTCGCGCTGCGCCGATCCCGGGGCGAGCGACGAGCGTTCCGGTTGCTGGGCCTGCTCTATACGCGACAGGTGATCGACCGCGCCTTTCTGGGGTACCGAGATCGAAACGCGCGGGTGCGGAGCAACGCCATCGAGTTGCTCGACTCGACCATCGACGACACCGAGGTCCAGCACTTCGTGGCTTACATCGAGAGCACCGAACGAATTGACGGGCTGAGTCAGACGACGTTGACGGGATCCAACGGCTTGCTGCAGCGCTTCACCAAATACCTCGGTGAGGCGGCTGACTCGGACGCGGAGCACCCGGCGCTGGGGGTGCTGGGTGCCCACAGCGACGGCTGGATCGGGGAGGTCTATCGGTGGGTCACGGCGCCAGAGCCCGATGTGGATGCCCTCCAGAGCACCGACGAGCAGCGATGGCAACGCTTGCTGCTGCTCACACAGGTGGAGCTGTTCAATCGCGTCCCCGCCAAAGATCTGGAGCCCATCTCGGCGCTCGCCCTGCCCGCCCGATTCCGAGCCGGCGAGGTGGTGTTCAAGCAAGGGGATACGGCCGACGACCTCTACTTGATCGTCGACGGCGAGGTGGAGGTCGTCACCAAGGCGCAGGGTCGCGTCGCGGTGCTGAGGCGAGGCGAGTGCGTCGGGGAGATGGGCGTCCTCGACGACGCGCCACGCAGCGCGACGATCAAAGCCCTGGAGCCGGTCCACGCGCTCCGCATCGAGCGACCCGACTTCGAAGACCTGCTCGAGCTGTTCCCGGCGGTGGCGCGCGGGATCATCGACGTGTTGACCCAGCGGCTGCGCACGACGCAGGCCGCACGAGCCGCTGAGCGGGACAAGAAGAACGCCTGAATCAAGGGCTCCGGGGGTCCTCGTGCGGGAGCGCCGAAGCCGATAGGTTCTCGGCGCAGGGGCTGCGTCCCGCCCATCAGCGCTGCGAAACCGCCGGTCGCAGCGGAGCGACATGAGTCGTCGCCACGGATGATCCAGGAGCGGGGCTCCGTCCGCCAGTCAGCGTGCGCGCCTCCTGGTTGCCGGGTGTGCGGGGTGCCTGCTCAGTAGATCCGGACATAATCCACGAGGTATTGGGTGGGGAAGTCCAGGTTCTCGACGCTCCCGCCGGCGCTGCCGAGGGCGAGGTTCAACAGCAGATAGTGCGGCTGCTGGAAAGGGTTCTGGTCCGCGCACTCCGCGGCGCCGTTGATGGTCGTGCTGAGATCGACATCGTTCAGCACGGCGCCTTCGACGACGATGGTCATCGTGGACTGGGTCCACTTCAGCTCCCAGATGTGGAAGCTGTCGGTCCAGCCTGGTCCGAAACTCGCGACTGGCCAGCTGCTGGAGTCCCAGAATGGAGTCCACATGGTGTCAGTGCCCCACGCGAAGTTCGCCAGGATGTTGCCTCCGTAGTTTTCCATGATGTCGACCTCGCCCCCCGAAGGCCACGCGCAGTCTGTACCCAGGGTCCAAATGGCGGGCCAGGTGCCCTCTTTGTTCGTGACCTTGGCCCGCACCACGACCGTGGCATGCTGGAAGGAGAAGAGGTCCTTGGTGATGACGCTCGCTGAACTGTAATGGATCGTCTCCTGGCTGGTCTTCCAGTCCGTCGAGCCGGGGATGTAGTTCGGGTTGGGTTTGTCCTCGAGGCGGCCCTCGATGACCAGGTGACCGCCCTGTTGAAAGGCGTTGTCGCTTTGGTACCACTGGAGCTCCTGATTTCGCACGAAGCCCGTCTCGAAGGTCCACTTGGTTTCGTCGAGGGGCCCCTCTCCATCGAACTCATCGGACCAGATGGGGGTGTGCGTCTCGAGCGACTCGAGCTGTAGCGAGAGGTCGTCGGCGAAGCCGGGGGCATCGCCCTGGTGCTTGTAGGCGAAGACCACGACGCTGGTGTTCGAAAAGCCCGTCGTGAAGAGCAGGGAGCCCTCTGAATATTCTGGCTCGGTGAACTGCAGGGTCGCTTGTGACCCGCCGTAACCCTTCACCCCGATCAGCATGGGTTCCGTGGACAGAGACTTGCCCCAACCGGTCAGCCGATAGTTGGCGTTCGGCTCCAGCTCCGTCACGACCTGCTCGGCGCCATTGCCGTTGGTTGATCGTATCGACCAGGTGCCCATGTTCGCGTCTCCTTCGACTC
>JAAZYN010000054.1 GCA_014239625.1 Myxococcales bacterium
CGACAATTACATCCTCGACCGCGCCATGCTCAAGCATGGCCTCCTCGATGATGGGGTCATGCGATTCGAGCGCCGGCCCGGCGACGCATCGGGCAGGAGCCGTTGGCGTCGAAGGTCGCGGCGGGCGGTTCGGACCGCGTCCTGACCCCTGCTCAGGAGAGCCCCCGGAGGAGCGCCGTCACCAGCGCCACCAGCTCGGCCCGCAGATCGAGCTCTCCGCAGAGCACCTCGGGGCGTCTGAGCGCGTGGCGGGCAGCCGGCGTCGGATCCGCCGCGGGTGCCATCCCAGCCGCCAGATAGACGACCCCGGAGACGACCTGGCGCGCCTTTTTTGGGGCGAGCTCCGGGCAGGCCACGGCCAGCGCGTTGACCAGCCGCAGCGTGGCCCCCATCCACTCGGTCTTGAAACCGACGAGCACCTCGACGGAGACGTTGCGCTCGAGGATCGGCGCGATGGTCGGGATCAGCAGGGTCAGCCGAGGGCTATGCAACAGCGCGTCGATCAGCGCCTCGGCCGCCGCCACCTGGTCGCCGGTGCCCACCAGCGGCGCCAGCGCGCGCTCGCCGCGCTTGGCCCACGCCTCGAGCTCTTCGACCACGATGTGCAACAGGATCTCCTCGCGGCTCTCGAAGTAACGATAGAGGTTGGCCTTCGACAGCCCCGCTCGGCGCGCGATGGCGTTGATCCCGGCAGCCTGCACCCCGCCATCGTCCAACAACGCCTTGCCCGCCGCGATGATCACCGCACGACGCTGCTCCTTCTGCTCCGGGCGCCGCGCACGCTGCCACGCCATGACCACCTCCACGGGCCGATGCAACCGCCGGTCGGCTCACCGAACACCCCTTCACCCATAGCACGAGAGACGCCCGAAACGCACCAACACGACCGCCCGACCGACCATGAGACCACCGGTTGCTTATTAAGAAACCGACGGTCGTCAAATAGATGACCGCCGGTATTGCCTGTTGTTTCAGGCGCTTGGATCGTTCGGCGCCGGGTCGCGTCGTCACGGTCGCCGGGTGGTGGGCTGGTCGCGGCTCTGTGTCTCCCGTGCGGGCGCATGGCGCCGGGTTGTGTGGGGCGGCCAGGTTGGCGTGATGCCGCGCATCGGAGAGCGCCCCGGTGCGCGATTCGTTTTCGCCGGGCACGCGCGCGGTGGGGGCCTCGCTCGATGGTGGCCATGGGGGGTGGTGATTCGCTATCCTGGGGTGCGATGAAGCTTCGCCACGAGCTGCTGGCCTTTGACACCGACGACGGCGGGGTCGAGCTCCTCGATCTGTTGTTGCAGCAAAGTCATCGATTCACCTCAGCGGAGGGCGCGGAGCTCGCCGCGCTGCGGCGTGGTGGTGTGGTGAGCTCGGAGATCGCGGCGCGGCTCGAGGCGTCGATGCTGTTGGAGGGCCCCGCTGCCGATGCGCTGCGTGAGTCCGCGCGTCACGGCCATCACCGCCCAGCCCCCCGGCCGCCGCCGGCGTGGCAAGCGGCCGGGGGTCCGTGGGAGCTGGCGCGGGAGCTGCCGGAGATGGTGGCTCGCTGTTGGCGCGATCCCGAGCGCTGGCGGCGTCTCGCGGAGGACCGCAGGGCGGGTCGGCTGCTGCTTCGCGCCGAGGGCTTCTTGAGCGCCGCCGGGGCCGCGGCCTTGAGAGCGCGCGCCGAGCAACTGCCGTTCGAGGACCACGCCGCCATGTACGCGCGCGGGCGCTGTTTCCAAGAGGGGCCGTCAGAGCGTCTGGAGGTGCGGCCGATGTTCGCCCGCGGTCCGCTTCACACCCTGCTAAGCCACGTCATGGGAGAGGATCTTCCCGAGCGCATCTTCCTGCGATGCTGGCGGCTGGGCGCTGGCGATCAGATCGCCGTCCACAACGACGGCCTCCACTACGTGACCACGTTCAGCATCGGATTGTCGGAGGGCTGGACCGCTGGCCAAGGCGGCGCGATCGCCTTCGGAGTCCCGGGGCCCGCCGGCATCGAGGCGACCGAGCGTTGGCTGCCGCACCTGGGCGATCTCGTCGTCTTCCGGCCCACGGCGGTGTCATGGCATGGCGTGGAGCCGATCGCGTCGGGCGACCGCATGACCATCACCGGCCACTATGTGGGCGCCGACTATCCGGGATAGCGTGCCCACGTCTGGCGCCCTCCCCCCCCTCGAACCCGCGCCGACGAGGTCTCCCGCCGACGAGGCTGACCGGTCGCAGCGACCACCAGCCTGGGCCGGTCAAACCGGGGTCGCACCCGGGGATCCATCGTTGTAGCGTTCTGGCGGAAATGCAGGGGAATCGAACCCCCCTGGGGAAGCCTCTCAGCACCCCACAGCGGTTTTGAAGACCGGGCGGCCCACCAGGACCGATGCACTTCCACGGAGGACCATAGGCGGGCGTCGAAGATTCGTAAACGTCCGACTCGACCCGGCCCAACTTTGGGGGCGTGGTCGCAGCAGACGTTACGGCGCACCCCGACCTCCGATCGCCACGCTCCAGCCCGCTGGACACACGCCACAGCCGTTGCGCCCGAGGTGCCCTCGTGATAGCTGCCAGACACCGCGGGAGGTGCGTGTCATGGGCGACATTATCGACGGCAAGGCCACCTCGAAGCGGATCCGGCAGCAGCTCAAGCCTCGCGCGGACGCACTCCGGGCGGCCGGCGTCGTCCCCAGACTGGATGTCGTCGTCGTCGGCGACGACCCCGCCAGCGCGATCTACGTGCGCAAAAAGGCAAAGGCCGCCGCGAAGGTAGGGATCGACGGGCGCACCCACACCATGGACGCCTCCGTCACCCAAGGAGACCTGCTCGCCAGGATCGCCACCCTCAACGCCGATCCCGGCTGCCATGGGATCCTGGTTCAGCTGCCGCTGCCCAGCCACATACACACCAACTCGGTGCTGTTCAGCATCGACCCGAGAAAGGACGTCGACGGGTTTCACTTCATCAACGCCGGCCACCTCGCGACCGATCAGGTCGGGCTCAAAGCCTGCACCCCCAAAGGGGTGATGCGGCTGCTCGACGAGTACAACGTGGAGACCCGCGGAAAGCACGCCGTCGTGGTCGGCCGCAGCCGGGTCGTCGGCCGCCCCATGGGCGCCATGCTCCTCGCCGCCGACGCCACCGTCACGATCTGCCACCGTCACACCCCGGACACGAGCCAATACGCCCGCACCGCCGACATCGTGGTCTCCGCCACAGGCATCGCTGGCCTGGTCACGAAGGACTGGATCAAGCCAGGCGCCGTCGTCATCGATGTAGGGATCTCGCGCCGGCCCGATGGCACGCTCTGCGGCGACGTCCGCTTTGACGAGGTCATGCAGGTTGCGGCCCTCGTGACCCCGGTCCCCGGCGGCATCGGACCGATGACCATCGCGATGCTCCTGGAGAACACGCTGGAGGCAGCCACAACCGTGTTGACCGACGAACCCGACCCTCTATAAGTTCACGAAAACCGAGACCCGCTCGGCCGACGTACTTAAGGATAGGCGAGGTCGCTCATCGACGCCCAACCCACACCGCTCGACAGCGTTCACCGCCGCCTCGGCGCACGGATGACGCCCTTCGCGGGCTTCGCGATGCCCCTGCAATATGACGGCATCTTGAAGGAACACGCGCGCGTCCGAGAGCATGTCGGGTTGTTCGACGTCTCCCACATGGGGGAGGTCCGAATCACCGGCGCCGGCGCCGTCGACGCGGTCAACCGAATCATCTCCAACGATCTCCATCGCATCAAGGATGGGCGGGCCCAGTACACGACCATGTGTGCGCCGGACGGCACCATCGTCGACGACCTGATCTGCTATCGACTCTCCGCCGAAGAGATCTTCATCTGCATCAACGCCGCGAACCGCTCCATCGATCCCGCGCACATGCGTGAACACCTGAGCGGCGACGCCGTGTTGGCCGACGAGAGCGATGACTGGGCCCAGATCGCCGTGCAAGGGCCCAACGCCACAACCCTCATCGAGCGTGTGTTCGGCGACACCCTCGCGAAGCTGCGACCCTTTCGCATCCGTACCGTGGCCTTTCGGGACACGGAGCTGTACTTCGCGACCACCGGATACACCGGCGAGCGCGGCTGCGAGCTGTATTGCCGGCCCGAGGTCGCGGTCGCCCTGTGGGAGCAACTCGAAGCCGACGGAGCCGACCTCGGCGTCGGCCCCGCTGGCCTGGGCGCGCGCGACACCCTGCGCCTGGAGATGGGCTACTGCCTTTACGGCAGCGACATCGATCGGAGCACGAGCCCGCTCGAGGCCGGGCTGGCCTGGGTGACCCGGCTGGGCACTGAGTTCGTCGGCCGCGACGCCCTCGTCGCGCAGCGAGACGCAGGCGTACCCCGCGCGCTGGTCGGCCTCGAGGTCTTTGAGCGAGGCATCCCACGCCACGGCTATCCCATCCTCGGCGCCGACGGAGAGACCGTGGGCGCCGTGACCTCCGGCACCAAGTCTCCATCCACGGGCCGGGCCATCGGCCTGGGCTACGTCCCCAGCGGGATGGCCGCCGAGGGCACCGAGTTGACGATCGACTGCCGAGGCCGGCAGCGACCCGCGCGCGTTGTGAAGACGCCGTTTTACACCAGCAAGGGAGACAGCTAGCGATGACCGATACCCCACCGGAGAACCGCTACACCGAAGAGCACGAGTGGGCCCGTCGCGACGATGACAACCCCCACATCATCTGGATCGGGATCACCGACTACGCGCAAGGGCAGCTGGGCGACGTCGTGATGGTGGAGCTGCCGGAGGTCGGCGAGGCCGTCGACGACGACGACGCCTGCGGAGCCGTCGAGTCGCCCAAGAGCGTCAGCGACGTCTTCGCGCCCCTGGTAGGACGGATCATAGAGGTCAACGAAACGCTCCTGGACGCGCCCGAGATCGTCAACTCGTCGCCGTACGACGACGGCTGGCTCTTCAAGCTCGAGATCAAGGACGCGGCGTCCTTTGACGACCTGATGGACCACGAGACCTACGCCTCCTTCGTGGAGGGCCTCGAATAACCGACGCGCAGCGACGAGGGGCCCGCTCTGGAGCTTTTCGCGCCGGCGTCTTAGAGTAGCCGCGTTGACACCACCGCAGACCCTTCGGGAGTCCCATCATATGAATGGCCGCCACTGTTGCCTGACGGTTGCCACCGTCCTGTCGTGTTTCATCTTCTTGGCGCCAGCCGGGTGCCAGAAGATTCAGAAGATGCTCCCGGCCACTACCGTGGACACCCCGGACAAGGAGTCCCCCGAGTGGGTCGTCCAGCAGGTGCTCAAGGCCGCGATGGACCCCAATGAGCCGCGCGCCTGGGCGGCCTACAGGCAGTTCCTACACCCCAAGGGAGCGTCCACGCCGCGGGCCCTGGCCGGTTGGCGAAGCAACAACTTCCCGACCCTTCGCCGAAAATGGGACCTGTTCGTGGTCAACGACGACGGCGACCACTGCCGTGGCGCGGCCACCAAGTGCGATCCCACGAAGACCAAACCCCACTACAAGAAGGACTACGACGCGGAGTACAACGATGGGCGCGGCCTCAAGATCTTCGTCGTCAACAAGGGCAACCCCGACTACCCCACGCCCTGCAACCTGCTGAAGACCAACGACGGCAAGTGGCGCGTTCACATGGGCTGCCTGAACTGAGCCGAAGCGGGCGCCGCTCCGCCCCGCCACCACTGTCGAGCCGCGCGACCGCCGGGCGCCGATGGCCGGATCCGCCGCGCCTCCTCGAGGCCAGCTCGCGTGTCCAGCGGCGACGTCGCCCCCCGTCGTCACTACGCGGCCGAAGGGCGGCGGCGGTCACCACGTACGTCGAGCCCGCCGCAGGGAGGTCGCACCCGGCAGCGCTGCGGATCCGCCGGTTGCAGCCGAAGGGCCATGAAACATCCGGGTTAGGCCGCGGGCGCGTCTCCCTCGACGCGTCTGAGCAGCACCGCCACCTCTTGATGGGACGTGTTCGGGAACATATCGAAGCTCACGATCTGCTGCAGCTCGAAACCTCGGGTCAGCAGCATCTGCGCGTCCCGGATACAGGTAGAGAGGTCGCAGCTGATGTAGGCGACGGCCCCAGCGCCGCACCCGACGATCCAGTCGATGAGCGCGCCCGCGCCGCTTCGTGGTGGGTCCAACAACACCACCGCGGGGAGCCGCTCTGGGGGTGGCAGCGGCACCCCGCAGGCCAGCAGATCCGCCCGATGAAACGTCGCGCCCTCCCACCGCCGGCGGCTGGGATGCGTGTCGTAGGCCTCCACGGTGAAGGCCGCGTCGAGCAACGCCGTCGTGAACGTCCCCACGCCGGCAAACAGCTCGACCGCGTGGCCGGGTCCGAAAGGCGCCACGGCGTCGCGCAGCCATCGCCAGACGACCTGCGTCACGCCGAGGTTGGCCTGGCTGAAGCCTTCGGGCGCCAGCTCCAAGGTGGCGCCAGCGATCTGCACCGGCACGCGCGCCGCTCCGACCCGCAAGCTCCTGCCGTCCCGAGCCTCGATCAACGCGCCGGCGACACCGCCAGCGCCGGCGAGAGCGTGGACATCACCTTCGACCTGCCCCACATCCCAGCCCCTCAGGGCCTCGTTGATCTCGGCGTACAGCACGCGGAGCTCCGCGACGACGACGGCGCAGTCGTCAGCAGGCACGATCCGGTGCGATCGCTCGCCGCGATACCCCAACGTCACCCCCGCGTCGTCCCTACGAAACGCCCAGCGGGCGCGCACTCGATAGCCGACCGCGGGCTGAGTCGATGGCGGCGTCCCATCGATGATCGGCACCCGCTGAGCGACCTCTGAGCCCATCACTTTGGCCACCTCGTCGGACACGATGCGCAGGCGCTGCTCGGTCCGCAGCGCCGCGTCGCCGAGCATCCACGGGCACCCCCCGCAGCGGCCCTGAACCTCGCACGGCGACGGCGTACGTCGCGGGCTGGGCTCCAACACCTCCAGCAGCTCTGCTCGGGCCCAGCGTCGCTTGACCTTGACCGGGCGTACCCACACACGGTCGCCAGGCACCGTCCCCGGTACGAAGACCACGCGCCCCTCGGCGTCCTGCCCCATCCCATGTCCGCCGTGGACCCAGCGGGTGATGACGAGAGCATAAGGGCTATGGATTCGGTGAGTCGCCATGCACTCCCAGTTCGTGCAAGATGGGTCATCGTGAGCGATGCCATCTCTTCGATACGACGCGTGCTCGTCGTCTACAAGGCCAGCCGGCTGGACCGTTACCGCGATCGCGGTACGGACATGACCCCGCCACAGCGACGCTCCAACGACGTCGCGACCGTCTACGAGCGGGTTCAGATGGCCCATCAGGAGCACGAGGAGAGCGTCGCGCGGGTCGAAGAGCTCCTCGGCCACAGCGGGTTCGAGATCATCAACGCCACCCAACCGCGCAAACGCGACGCGGCCCGCGCGGACCTCGTGGTCACGGTGGGCGGAGACGGGACCTTCCTCTGGACCGCTCGGCGCGTCGAGAACACCCCCATCCTCGGGGTGAACTCATCGCCCGCCTTCTCCACCGGCCACTATTGCGCCGCCACGGCCGCCAGCCTGGGGTCGCATCTTCAGCGAATCGCCAGCGGCGAGGCCACCCCCGACAACCTGGTACGGATCCGACCCGAGATCGACGGCCGGCGAGTCCCCTACGCGGCGCTCAACGACGTCTTGTTGGCCCACCGCAGCCCGGCTGGCTCCAGCCGCTACCTGCTGCGGATCGGCGACCTGTCCGAGCTTCACGTGTCTTCCGGTCTATGGTGCTGCACCGCCTCGGGCTCGAGCGGCGCCATGCGCTCCGCCGGAGGCCAACCCATGCACGTCGACGACGGACGGCTGCAGTGGCGCGTGCGGGAGCTCTATCGCCGAGACTCCGACGCCCCCGAGTCCCAGCTGGCCGCCGGCCTCAGCGACAACGCCCTGGAGATCGTCAGCCGCAGCCCGAGCAACGCCATCTACCTCGACGGCGCCTCGGTCACCTACAACGTGGGCTTCGCCGTCAGCGTGACCCTGCGGCGCGACACGCACCCGCTGCGCGTGTACGGCTATCGCGAACAGCGCCACCGCCTGGGCGGCCTGACCACGGCGCGATGACAACCGCCTCCGAGCACAGCGCGGCCGCGGCGCTTCAACCACAGTTGCTGGATGTCTCATGGGATTCAACACATCCGATGGCGCTCGAGCTGGAGTGATCCACGCCAGGCTGCGGCAGACCCTGCCAGCGCTGGCGTGGCTGGCCGTCGTCGCCTGCGCGACCACCTCCGACTCAGGGGCCCCCGAGGCCCTAGCCGAGCTCGCTCATCCGACCTGGCTTCAGGACATCCCGAGCCGCGACACCCTCGGCGTCGTTGCGGCCGCCCACGCCACCCGCGGCCGGCTGGCCCTCGCCGCGGGTGACGGAGGGGCCGCAGCAGATGCCTTCCGCCAAGCGCTCGCGACAGCGGACGGCGCGGACGGCGCGCCCGGCCTCCGCGCCGAGCTCGCCATGGCGCTGCGGCTGACCGGAGAGCACCAGGAGGGGCTCCGCTTGGTCCCCCCCGGGGCTAAGTCGCTGCGCGCCGGGGTCGTACGCGCCAACCTCCTGATCGCGACCGGAGACGTCGGAGCGGCGTGGCGCCTCGCCAGGTCGTTGGCTGCCCGGCACCCGCTGGTGCTCGACACGCACTACGTGCTCGGCCGCGCGCTGCTCGCCCGTCACAAGCGCCTGGAGGCGCAGGACGCCTTCGACGAGGTGCGACTCCACGCCCCGGATCATCGCGGCGCCCAGCTGGGCGCCCTGGCCGCCATGTCGGCGAGCCCACAACACCCGGACTACAAGCAGCTGGAGCGCCAGCTGCTGGCGCGCTGGCCAGCGGACGCCGATCTGCAGGTCATCGTCGGCGCGGCGCGAGAGACAGCCGGCCTGCCCGGCGAGGCCCTCAACGCATACCGCCGCGCCGTGACCGCGAGCCCACGGCACCCGACCGCCAATTTCAACCTTGCCAGGCTCATCGAGGAACGGCAGGGTCTCGGTGCCGCCCGACCCTACTATGAACGATTCATCCAGTCAGCGCCGGGCGCGCGACGCAAGCTGGCTGAGCGGCTGCGGCGACGTCTGGACACGACGCCGAACTAAAACGGGCGCCAGCAACGTTTCCTGGAGATGTCATGACTGACTCACTGGCCACCGTCGACCCCGAACTTCACGCCCTCGTCGTCGCAGAGACCGAGCGACAGCGCGACTCCGTCCGGCTGATCGCGAGCGAGAACTACGTCAGCCAAGCCGTGCTCGAGGCCACCGGCAGCGTACTGACCAACAAGTACTCGGAAGGATACGCGGGTCGTCGCTACTATGAAGGCCAAGAGCAGATCGACAAGGTCGAGAAGCTGGCTATCGAACGCGCCAAAGAGCTCTTCGGTGCCGAGCACGCCAACGTCCAGCCGTACTCTGGAAGCCCGGCGAACCTGGCGGTCTACACCGCGCTGCTCAAGCCCGGCGACACCATCCTGGGGATGTCTCTGACCGCCGGGGGGCACCTGACCCACGGCTGGAAGGTGTCCGCCACCGGCAAGTTCTGGAACGCCGTGCAATATGGGGTCACCGCCGACACTCACCGGATCGACTACGACGAGGTCCGGAGCCTGGCCCTCGAGCACACGCCGCAGATCATCGTCGCGGGCTTCACCGCATACTCCCGCGTCGTCGACTGGGAGGCGTTCCGGGCCGTAGCCGACGAGGTAGGAGCCTACCTGCTGTGCGACATGGCCCACATCTCGGGGCTGGTAGCCGCCGGCGTGCACCCGAGCCCGGTCCCCCACGCCGACGTGGTCAGCACCACCACCCACAAGACGCTACGCGGACCGCGAGGCGGGATGCTGCTCTGCAAGCGCAAGATCGCCAAGAAGATCGACCGAGCGGTCTTCCCGGGGCTGCAGGGCGGGCCACACAACCACACGACGGCGGCCCTCGCGGTGGCGCTCAAGGAGGCGGCCAGCCCCTCGTTCAAGGCCTACGCGCAGCAGATCGTGGATAACTCGCGTGCGCTGGCGGCGGCCCTCGTGGCCGAAGGCTTCACGGTGGTGACAGGTGGCAGCGATAATCACCTGGTGCTGGTCGACGTGACACCCCGCGGCGTCACCGGAAAACCCTTCGCCCGCGCCATGGCCGCAGCCGGACTCGTATGCAACTACAACAACATCCCCTTCGATCCGCGCCCGCCGATGGATCCCAGCGGGCTACGGCTCGGGACCGCGGCTGTCACCTCGCGGGGCTTCAAGGAGCCGGAGATGAAACGGATCGCCGCGTGGATGAGTCGCGTCGCCCAGAACATCGAAGACCCCGTCGTGTTGGCGGCCATGGCCGACGAGGTCAAGACCATGTGCGGCGACTTCCCAGCCCCGGGCATCCCCTGAGCCCGCGCCGGCGGCAGCTCTGCATAGGCGTCGTCGCCCTGGCGGCGATCACGGCGATGGCGGCACCGCCCACCCGCGCCGAGACCCTCCGCGACCGCTTTGGCAAGAGCGTAAGCGCCCTCGAGAAGCCGGGGAGACTCACCAAGCGGCACGGCGGCGCGATGCTGCACTGGCACCTGAGCGAAGCCCAGCGGCTGATGTTCGAGGTCGCCGGCGGCTCCCAACAGCTGGCCCCCCTCGCCAAGCGTCTGTCGGAAAAGAGCCGGGTCCCGTGGCTCCAAGGCGAGGCCCTGGGGACCATGGCGTCGCTGGCCTACGCGGACGACCCCGAGCGAGCGCGCCGGTCCCTGCGACAAGCCGGGGTCCTGGACAGCGCGTGGGTCCTCGGCCCCCTACCCTCCCCCGGGACCAACCGCGGCACCGCCCTGGGCGACGTGCTGGACCTCCGACAGGTGGTCGCCGGTCAGCGAGCCCCCACCGGCTGGCGCTGGGTCCAAGACGCGGCCTTGGTGGGTCCGTTTCAGCTGGGCGACGTCATCGACATCGACGCTGACTCCCACGCGTGGATCGTCGCCGCAGTAGAGGTGGCCAAGCCGGTGGACGCGATGGTGGTGCTCGGCAGCAATGGCCCCATCTTCGCTGCTCTCGACGGGAAAAAGCTGCTGGAGTGGGACGGCGAACGAACCATGAGCGACTGGCAGCACGCCTTCCCCGTGAGGCTGGCTCCAGGCAGGCACCGTCTCACGATTCGCGTGGGCCACCGCACCGAGGCCCCGAAGTTCATCGCCCGGATCGTCGACCGCCGCGGCCGCCTTCCGGCCGGTGTCCGAGTGGTTCCGGCCGACGATCGGGCCACGCTGTCGGGGTTCACCCCGAGCGAGGCGCTACCACCGAGCCTGAGCGTGGCGGGCGCCGATGATCCAGCGGTGGCCGGGCGGATCGCCCTGTACGTTCGTCGCGACCCAGACGCGCTGCGGCGAGCGGCGATCCTGATCGAGGCCGCCATCGCCAAGCAGAAGGGGCCTGACCCCGAGCTCTACTTCCTGCTGGGGCGAGCCGAGCGGGCCGATCCGAACCGAGCGCGCGCCGCCTTCGAGCGCGCGGTGAGGCTGTCAGGCGGCACCCACGCCGCCGCCATGGGGCGCTTGCTGCCCTTGACCGAGGCCGCCCGGCTCACCACCTCGGCGGACCAGCTGGCGCGTACCCTCGGCGCTGTCGACCCACAGCACCCGGCCTACCTGTCCTACCAGGCGACCCGGAGCGCCCAGCTGATGGACGCCGGGAGCGCGCTGGCGTGGCTCAAACGTCAACCGCAAGCCAAACGACAGGCGCGACTGCTGCTGACCCACGCGGAGCTCGCCGAGCGGGCCGATCGTCCGCTGGAGGCGGCGCGACGGTGGGAGCTGTTCTCCCGGGCGCTCGCCGGACGCGACCACGC
>JAAZYN010000550.1 GCA_014239625.1 Myxococcales bacterium
TCTGCCGAGGTGAGTGGGACGTAGAAGGCCCACACCAGACCGACCTCCGAGACCAGCGCGATGCCCCAGTGCCCCTTCGGGTCGACGCCCACAGACGCGAGGTTGTCGAAGGTCGTCAGATCGACGCCCCAGAGCTTGGTGCTCTGCTCAGCCAGCGTGGCGATCCCTTTGGCCACGGGCTTGATGGTCATCAGCCCAGGGCGGATGTGGGTGTCGAAGATCCCCCCCGGATCGGTCACCTCGAACACACCGTGGGTCGTCTTGGGCAGGTAGCGCGCCGCAGCGTATGCACCGGCGACGGCCTTGGTGGCCGCCGCGGTGTTGGCGACGGGGCCCTTTTCGGGCGTGCCGGCGGGCGTCTTGGCCTTTTCACAGCCCGACGACCACAGGAACATGCCAGCTGACAGCAAGAGACATAATGAGCGCATGGGGTAACTCCGCGACGTGTGTGCCGAAGGGTACGATAGACTCAGAAATGCCGCCACACCACGCCGACACGCCCCACACGACGCCGCGCGTTCGGGGGCACTCGGAGCGCCGCGCGGATGGGCGCTGACGCTTCACGGCCTGGCCGCTGTCGGCTGGGCCCGCTGCCTCCAGCGATCGGCGCGACGATGGCGCCGGTCCACTGGGGAGTCGCCGTCCGTCTCTCCAGGAGTCTTCGGTTGGCGCGGCGCGTGTGGGGTCCCTCGGGGCACCCGCGGGCCATCAAGCGTCCAGGCCAAAGCGCTGGCGGATGAGCCGGCGCCGACGCGCTATCTCGGGCAGCTCGAACCCAGATTGCGCGATCGCCTCCAGCCGGGGCAGACCATCTCTGCCGGTATAAAACGACGAGAAGGCGCCTAGCACCTCGCGCTGCGTCAGGACCCCAGCGATCACCCAGTCACCCAGCGCCTGTCCGGGATCGAGGTGATCGAAGGCGGCCATCACGGCGATGAAGGGCTCGCTCACGTTCCAGCTGGAGCTCAAGACCTCCACCAGGGGGTCCAACAGGCTCACCGCTTTTTGGCGCTCGCCCAGCTCGTCGAGGACCCGGATGATGGAGAGGAAACGAGGCACGGTGGGGGCGATGCCGACGCTCTGCTGCATGAGCCGACGGCTCCGCCTCAGCAGCCCGAGCCGCTCCCCCGGGGTCAGCGCCAGACCGCGGTGGGCCAGGGCGTAATCGGACAGGGCGCGCTCATAGCGGTCGGCGCCTCGAACCTCGGCCGCGCCCTGCCAGGCGGCGGCCAGGCGTCGACCGTGAGGCAGCTCGTCGAGCAGGGCCCGGTAATACCCGCGCGCCGGGCTGGGGAGCTGGTCAGCCGCCGGCCACTCGGTGGCGAGCACCCCTTGGAGCGCCATCTCCTTCGCCCGATCTGGCTTACAGGCCAGGAGGTTGAGGAGATAGCCGTCGACCGCCTGGCCTGGCGCCCACGGGGCCAACAGATCGAGGCCCTTGACGAGACGATAGATGTCGAAGCCCTGGTCGCGCAGCGCCGCTGGGAGGGCCTCGTTGATCACCTCGCCGTGCTTGAGCTCGAACAGGATCAGCGGGGACGTCTTGGACAGGGTCTGACGGGCGCCCTCCACGATCCGCACCTCCTCGCCTTCCGCGTCGAGCTTGAGGACGTCGAGCCGCTCGATCTCGCCCAGCATACCGTCGAGCGTGCCCACGACCACCTCGGTGGTCGTGCCCTCGTCGTTGGGTCCGGTGGTCAGCGCGTTGAGCTCGCTGTGCTGACCGACCTTCAGGTGAGCGGTCCCAGCTCGATTGGACAACCCGGCCTCGATCACGGTGACCTGGGAGAACCCATTTTCGGTCACGCTCTGCCGCAGGCAGCTCGCGGTCTGCGGGGTGGGCTCGAAGGCGACCACGCGCCCGTTTGACCCTACCGCGGCGGCGAGCGCCAGGGTGTACACGCCGTAGTTGGCGCCCACATCGACGACGGTCCACCCGGGGCGGACCCACCGCCTCAGAAAGGGCAGCTCGTCTTCGAACCAGTCGCGTTGCTCGAGCAGCACGTACGGCGTGATCCGCTCCAGCGAGCTGGGGGCCACCACGCGTATGCCGCCCGTCATGTCAAAGGGCTCGCGGCCGACTCCGTCATCGTCCGAAGCGACGCTCGGTGCGTGGCCCGCCGTCGGCAGGCGGCTGACCACCGCCTCTCGGTAGAGGGCCTCGAGGCGGCGCGCCAGCGGCGCCGAGTCGAGCAACCCCGCGCTCGCCAGCTGATCCCGCAGGGTCTCGCGCAGCTCCGCGAGGCGAGGCCGGTCGCCAGCCAGCGCCGTGGCGATCTGTTGATAGCCCTTCAGGTCCGAGGCGATGAGCTCGGGGCGCCCGAGGTGGTGCAGGATGGTCTTCCCGACCCGCGCGGAGTGGCGGCTGCCGGCGAGGGTGACCACCGGGACCCCCATCCACAGCGCCTCGAAGGTCGTGGTGGTGCCGTTGTACGGGAAGGGATCCAGGGCGATGTCGACGTCCGCGTAGAGCGCCCGATGCCCCGCCGGGTCGGCCACCCACCCACGCAGGTCGAGCCGCTCGGGGCCCACGCCGTGGGTGGCGAAGCGGCGGAGCAGGGCATCCCGGCAGCGCTCCTGCCGCAGCTGCAGCGCTTTGAGCAGCAGGCGAGAGCCCGGGACCTGTTGAAGGATGTGCGCCCAGGCGGCGATCACGTCGTCGTTGATCTTCAGCAGGTTGTTGAACGAGCCAAAGGTGACCGGTCGGTCGCTGGCCGGCGGCTGCGGCGCTGGCGCCGGGACGCCCTCGGTGGTGGACGGCCGGTAGCTCAGAAAGCAGCCGGGGACGCGGAGCAGGCGCTCGCTGTAATGCCCGTCATCGGTGGCGGCGGTGGGGTCGGCGACGGCGTCGGTGATGCGATAGTCGATGGTGGCCAGCCCCGTGGTGGCGGGATACCCGAGGTAGGTCATCTGCACCGGCGCCGCCCGCCGGGCCAGCAGCGGCAGCCTGTTGTGGGCGGTGTGCCCGCCGAGCTCTACCAGGACGTGCAGGCGGTCGGACCGGATCTGCGCGAGCGCCTGGTCGTCGGGGACCCGATACAGGTCGCGCCAGTGGTCGACCTTGGCGGCGAGGCGCTGGGTGACCGAGTCGGGGCTCGCCAGGTTGCTGTAGCAGAAGACCTCGATGTCCTCGGTGCGGTGGGCTTCCAGGATGGGCTCGATGAAGAACGCCACCGAGTGCAGGCGAAAGTCGGCGGACAGGTAGCCGATCCGCAAGCGCTCGCCGGGGGAGAGGTCAGGCATCTCGATGGGGTCAGCGGCCGGGGCTTGCCGGCCGAACTCCAGGTGGGCCTCCGCCAGGGCGCCACCCGAAAGCTCGGGCAGGTAGCACATGCTGAGCAACGCGTTGGAGTGAGCGTAGCGCCGCGAAGGGTCGCAGCGAGCGGCCTGCGAGAAGGCCTCGACGGCGGCCTGCACGTCCTGGCTCTCGCGGTGTGCTTCGCCCAGATTGTTCCACGCCGAGAAGTGGTCGGGCTTTAGAG
>JAAZYN010000551.1 GCA_014239625.1 Myxococcales bacterium
AGGAACTTCGCCTTGCCCAGTGGGGCGAGTTTGAGACGGAGGGTGAAACGCCGACCTGGACGATTCCCGCCGAGACCATGAAGATGATGAGCAGGACCAACATCACGTCGACCAGCGGGGTGACGTTGATCTCGGCCAGCATTGCGCGGCCGCCCTTGCCTCCGCCTGTGTTGTCGCCACCGCCCATCGCCATAGCGCGAGCGTGGCCCAAGGTTGGAAAAAAGTGAAGGAATCGTCGCCCTCAGCGGCACTCGCCGAGGGGGCATCACCTCGGGCTGGGGAAGGCGTCGTCGGTATTCAGCGCGCCTCGGCGCGAGTTTCGGCCGCGAGCAGGGGCGGCCCAGGCGGGGGATCCGGGTGCGGCGCGTGGTGGTGGGAACGACGAGTGGGCCCGTCGCAGACCTCCGCCTCGGGTTCACGGGCTCTGTCAGCTGAAGAAGTGCCGCCTGAGGATGTTGAGGTAGTCCGTGGTGAACTGCCCTAGATGGCCCTCGAGGCGCTTGAGTTGACCGACCAACCAGTTGTACGCCATGACCGCCGGGATGGCCGCCAGCAAACCGATCGCCGTGGCGACGAGCGCCTCGGCGATGTGCGGCGTCACGGTGTCCAGGATCGGCTTGGTCGTGTCGATGTCCTTGAAGGCCATCATGATCCCCCAAACGGTGCCGAACAGGCCAATAAACGGGGCCGCGCTGCCAACCGTAGCCAGGAACCCGACGTAGCGTTCGTGCATGGCGATACTGGCGCTGCCGGCTTGGCGGAGCGCGCGCTCGATGTTCTCGAAGGCGGCCATGTCGTTGTTGGGGCGCGCCGAAGGTCCGTCGCCTTCCGGACGCACGGCGACCTGGCGTTCCGGGAGGGTAGTGACGTGAGGATGTCGTTGGTCGCGCTCCCTCAAGATGAGGTCGAGCTCTTCGTACCCGGCCCGGAACATGTCCCTGGCCGGCGACGGCTCGATCGCGTCGCAGGCTTGGTAGAGCTCCCCTAACCGCGTGGAGTTGCGAAATGTCACGACGAAGTCACGGGAGCGACGGATCGCGATGCCGATCGTCACTGTTTTTGCGCCGATGATGGCCCAGCACGCGATCGACAAAGCGATGAGTACGATCAGGACCGCGAGCACGACGCCGCCGGAATCCAACACCATGCGCCAGAGGTCTTTGTCTGCCGCGTCAGCCGAGGCGATGAGAACCAAGGATGGGGTGCCGGGCAGCATGGTGCGCGACCTTGCACTGCCTTCGGCGGCGTGTCAAAGACCCCTCTTCGAGGCTCATCGGAGCGTCGGCTGGGGACGGATTTTGGCGCCAATAGCGCGTCTCCGCGTTGACAGTCGGGTCGCCTCCTCTACAATGTCATCGCGCCGGAACGAAATTAGATAGCGTTGCCTTTTCGGGTATTTAGGGAGGCAGAGGCCAGATATGGGCGAAGACAGTAAGTTCGGATTCTCGGACCGCACGAGCGTCGACAAGGGGGGCGCGCCGCCCTTTCAGGAGGAGGAGAATCTGGAGGCGACGGCCGCGATCTCGTTGGAAGAGATCGCGAAGATCGACCTCGGCCAACCCGCCCCTGCCGGCGCGCCTTCCATGCCCGACGAGGAGGAGAACCTGGAGGCGACGGCCGCTATCTCGCTGGAAGATATCGCGAAGATCGACCTCGCTCCGCCCCGGCCTGCCGGTCCCCCAGCCGTGTCCGACGATGAGGAGAACCTGGAGGCGACGGCCGCTATCTCACTGGAGGAGATCGGAAAGATCGATCTCCCGCCGCCCAAAGCCAAGCCGAAGGCACCGGCCCCTGCGCCGCCCCCCATAGACGACGGGCCGGACCCGCTGGAGATGGAAAAGACCGGCGCGATGAGCCTCGACGCGATGCGGTCGGCAGGCCTTCTGGATGACGATCGCCCGGGGCCACCACCTCCGCCGCAGGACGATGAGCCGGTAGAGGCCACGGCGATGCTCTCGGCGCCCATCGAGGATTATCTCCCGCCCGAGCGCGCGCCGGCGCCTCCGCCCGAGCCCGAAGTGATTCCGAAGGCGAAGGTCCAGGCTGGTAACGACCGGGGTCGCTCGTTCGAGCTCAAGCGTTCCCAGCAAACGCATCTGGTCGGCCGCGGCCTGAACTGTGACATCGTGCTGAACGACGCGAGTGTCAGTCGCAAGCACTTCGAGATCATCTACAAGGCTGACCGCTGGCAGCTCAAGGACCTGGGCTCCGGCAACGGAACCAAGGTGAACGGCTCGCGGGTCGACCTCGTCGACCTGTTTCACGGCAGCGTCATCGACGCCGGCACGACGAGCATCCTCTGGGACCACCCGGGGCAAGACCCGCCTGCTGTCGCAGCTGCTTCGGTCGGAGCGCCCGCGGAGGCAGAGGCGACGATGGCGTTGGACGCCTTCGATGCTCAGAAGATGGCGGCTGCGGCGAACGCCGGTGCGCAGTTCAAGGGGTTCGGGTCGGACGATGGCGAGTCCACGCGAGTCGGCGACATGGCCGCGATGGAGGTGCTCAAGGACTGGGACCCCAAGCAGGCGGCCAAAGCGGCTGCGGGCGGCGGGGGGTCGGCGCCCAGAAAGAAACGTGGTGCAGGTCGTACGGTCCTTATGATCCTGGTCTTGCTGCTCTTGAGCGCGGGGGGGTTCTTGCTGGCTGACAGGTTCGGCCAGCTGGGCATCGTCTTCCCCGTGCCGGTCGAGGCCCCCGTTGCGGATACGTCCCCGAGCGTCGAGGAGGAGCGGGATGGCGACGAGGGGGCGGCGGACACCGCCGAGGCCAAGACGCTGATGGGCGAAGGCCTGGCCGCCTTCAAGGGAAAGGAGTGGCGCAAGGCGCGAAAGAAGTTCAAAGCCGCCCTCGCGTTGGACCCAGAGATCAGCGGCGGTTCCGAAGGCTTCAAGCGCGCCAAGTCCGAGGCGAGAGCGCAGCGGAGCCTGGAAGAAGCCGACAAGGCGATCGAGGAGGAGTCGTACAAGGAAGCGCTGAAGCTCGGAGCGAAGATCGAGGACACGTCCATCTACTACGCCGAGGCGCAGAGAGTGGTGAAGGCCGCTATCGACGGCCTCGTGGGCAAGACCCTGACGGACGCCCGCAAGCTGGAGGCGGCCGGAGATCTGGCGGGAGCCGTGGCGGCTGTGGAGGGCACCCTGGCTCTGGCCAAAGACGATCAGGAGCTGCTGAGTCGCAAGAGCGAGCTCAAGTTGGCTATGAGTGAAGCGGCTGGTTCCGCAGACGCCAGTGTGGCGGACGCCGGCTCAGCTGAGGACGCTGGAGTCGCTTCGGCGGGAGGCCCTGATGCTGCCCCATCCGCCGACACGGCGGTGGCCGCGGGAGCACCGGATGGTGCACCCAGCGCTGCGGGGGCGTCGGACGCCGCTCAGGTTGCTGCAGCCGGCGCGGGGCCTGATGCCGGGAGCGCCGCCACGGCGGCTGACGGCGGCTCAGGAGAGGGGGCCCAGCCTGCCGCCGGAGCCCAGCCAGTGGCCGG
>JAAZYN010000552.1 GCA_014239625.1 Myxococcales bacterium
ACTGGGCTGGCGACCATCCCGGTGGTCAAGGGTGAGGCGCTGTCGACCAAGGAGATCAGCGAGCTCAGCGAGAAGAAGCGGCGCGCCATCGAGAAGAAGCGGACCAAGCTCGAGCCGCTCATCAGCGCCTTTCTGGAGCAGACTCGAGAGAATCAAGTCACCGCGCAGGCCGCCATCAACGAAACCCAGGCAGAGCTCGGCGCGATGGTCATGGGCCCGCTGTTGGATCCGCTGCGCAAGCAGTGGAAGATGAGCCAGGCCGTCGTTGACTTCTTCACGGCGCTGCAACAAGACGTGCTCGAGCACCTCGGCAGCTTCCTGGACGACTCCGAGGACTCCCAGGAGCTGACCAAGCAGCTCGAACGGCGCTACGCCGTCAATATCGTGGTCGATAACTCGAAGACCACCGGCGCGCCCGTCATCACCGAGCAGCAGCCCAACTTCTACAACATGTTTGGCAAGGTCGAAAAACGCGCCGAGCAAGGGGTCTTCTCGACCGACGTGACCATGATTCGAGCAGGCGCCGTCCAGCGCGCGTCGGGCGGCTACCTGGTCTTGAACACCGTGGATGTGTTCCGGCACCAGCTGGTCTGGGAGCACCTCAAAGGCGTGCTGCGCAACCGGCAGGTGCAGATCGAGGACATGGCCGACCAGATGTCGTTTGTGCCGACGACCGGGTTGCGACCGAAGCCGATCCCGGTGGATCTCAAGGTGATCTTGATCGGACCGCCGGACCACTGGGCGGCGTTGTTCCATCTCGATCCGGACTTCCGGAAATATTTCCAGGTGAAAGCCGACTTCGACGCGGAGATTCGCCGAAACGACGAGACGGAGTTCGAGGTGGCCCGCTTCATCGCCACCAGCGTCAACAAGCACGACCTCCGTCCGGTGGACCGCCCCGGCGTCGCGGCGATGGTAGAGCACGCGTGCCGCATGGTGGCCGACCAGGAGCGCTTGACGCTGCGCTTCAACGACATCGCGAACCTGCTGATGGAGGCCAATTATCAGGCCGCCAAGTCGCGTCGGAAAGTGATCGGCAAGGTGCACGTCGACCGCGCGTTGGAGCTGCGCGACAACCTGACGTCCCTGGTCCCCAACAAATTCTACGAGGCCATCACCGAAGACCGGGTCAACATCTCGACCACCGGCGAGTTCATCGGGCGCCTCAACGGCCTCGCGGTCTATGACATCGGCGACCGGTCCTTCGGCAAGCCCGTGCGGATCAGCGCCACTACGTTCGCTGGTAAGGCCGGGATCATCAACGTCGAGCGGGAAGCCAAACTGGCGGGCCGCATCTTCAACAAGGGGGTGCTGATCCTGAACGGTTTCCTGGGGGACCGGTATGGCCAGGATGGCGCCATGTCGCTCACCATCAACCTCACGATGGAGCAGAGCTACGGCCGCATCGACGGCGACTCTGCCAGCTCGGCAGAGCTCTACGCGGTGATCTCGTCGCTGGCGCGGGTACCGATCCGCCAAGACCTCGCCGTCACCGGGAGCGTCAGCCAGGCGGGCGAGGTCCAGACCATCGGCGGCGCCAACGAGAAGGTGGAGGGGTTCTACGAGGTCTGCAGCCGTCGCCGATTGACCGGCCGCCAGGGCGTCATGATCCCAGCCGCAAACGCACGGCATCTCATGCTCAAGCCGAACGTCCGTAAGGCGATTGCCAAGGGCAGGTTCCACGTGTATCCGGTCGAGACCATCGACCAGGGGCTGGAGCTGCTCACCGGCATGTCCGCTGCCGAAGTGCATCGCCGCGCCCACCAGCGCGTGCGGGAGCTCCGGTCGATCGACCGAAAAAAGAACACCCACCCTTCGTCCGAAGCACAGGCCCGCAAGGGCCCTGCCAAAGGCGCCACCAAGAGAAAGCGATGAGCATGTCTGACGTCGTCGTAAACACTATCAAGACCCTCGCCATGGACGCCGTCCAGCGGGCCAACTCGGGGCACCCCGGGATGCCCATGGGGATGGCCGACACCGCCTCGGTGCTGTGGCGCGACTTCCTGACGGTGGACCCAGCCGCTCCCGACTTCGTCGACCGGGATCGGTTCGTGCTCTCAGCCGGCCACGGAAGCATGTTGCAATACGCGCTGTTGCACCTCGCCGGCTTCGACCTCTCGCTGGAGGAGCTCAAGCGCTTCCGGCAGCTGGGCTCCAAGACACCCGGACACCCCGAGTACGGCTACACCCCCGGGGTCGAGACCACGACGGGACCGCTCGGGCAAGGCATCGGTAACGCCGTCGGGATGGCCATGGCCGAGCGCTTCCTGGCCGCTACCTTCAACCGTCCCGGGTTGACCCTGGTGGACCATCACACTTACACCATCGCTGGCGACGGCTGTCTGCACGAGGGGATCAGCCATGAGTCGGCTTCCCTCGCGGGGCACCTTGGCCTGGGGAAGCTGCTCGTCTTGTTCGACGACAACAGCATCACCATCGAAGGGGACACGAGCCTCGCGGACAGCACCGATGTGCCTGCGCGCTTCCGCTCATACGGGTGGCACGTGCAACAGGTCGACGGTCACGACCACCAGGCGGTGCGCGACGCGATCGAGACGGCGCGGGGGGTCAGCGATCAGCCGAGCCTGATCGCCTGCCGCACCCACATCGGGCACGGGAGCCCCAACAAGGAAGACTCTGAGAAGGCCCACGGTTCTCCACTGGGCGTCGAGGAGATCCGCCTCACCAAGGAGCGCATGGGCTGGGACCCCGACGCGCACTTCCTCGTCCCGGCTGAGGCCATCGAAGGCTTCGCCGGGCTGCGGGAACGCGGCGCCGCTAAGCGACAGGCCTGGGAGGCGACCTGGGCCACCTATCAGCAGGCCGAGCCCGAGCTCGCCGCGACCTGGCGGGCGCTGCAGCAACCGCCGCAAGCGCAGATCGCCGCGCTGCAGGCCGCCGCGCCGGACTTTTCAGACGCCGGCCCGCAGGCCACTCGTGCCTCCTCGGGCAAGGTGCTCAATGCGCTGGCCCCCCATCTACCTACCCTCCTCGGCGGCTCCGCCGACCTCGCGGGGTCCAACAAGACCATGCTGGCCGGTGAGACCAGCCACTCCCGAGACAACGCCGCGGGCCGGAACCTGCACTTCGGTGTGCGCGAGCACGGAATGGCCGCAGCCCTCAACGGAATGGCCCTCCACGGTGGAGTGATCCCCTACGGCGGCACCTTTTTGACCTTCACCGACTACATGCGCGGCGCGATGCGGCTGTCGTCGCTGATGCATCAACGGGTCATCTACGTCCTGACCCACGACAGCGTCTTTTTGGGCGAGGATGGGCCGACTCACCAGGCTGTCGAGCACGCGATGGTGATGCGCCTCATCCCGAACATGCGCGTGTTCCGCCCCGCCGACGGCAACGAGACCGCGGCCGCCTGGTTGGCCGCCATCGCCAACACCACAGGGCCCACGTCGCTGCTGCTGACGCGCCAGAGCGTGCCTCAGCTCACCACCGCCGCAGACGCGATGGCC
>JAAZYN010000553.1 GCA_014239625.1 Myxococcales bacterium
CATCGCTTGGGGTCCTGGGGCAGATAGGCCAACCGCCCCTGCCGGACCACACGGCCTCGCGTAGGAGCCAGCTCGCCCGCCAAGAGTCGGAGCAGAGTCGATTTACCGCTGCCGTTTCTTCCCACCAGGCCGCTGCGACCCTCGGGCACGGCGAAGGTGAGACCCTCGATGACGACGCGACCAGCGGGCGCCTCCCAGAAGACCTCTTCGAACCCGAACGCGATAGACACCAGACGGCAACCTGTTGACCAGCCCCCGGGGTTCCTGTCTACCCGGTCCAACACGTCGAGCGCGATCGGAGGGGTCGGTCAGTCAGCACAGGATCGCACGCAGGCACATGGACGTCGCTGTCTCGACAGCGAACGCGCATGGGATCTTAGCAGAATCTCGTGAAACACCTGCTCGAGGTCTCCGCAGCCGGTTTCGCCGCACCCGTTTTATCGGGATCTTGCTCGCTCGCGGGCCGGTGCCCAGGGCCGCATGTCCTGACGCCGACCCGGGGGGGGCGAGGACGGCGCTGAGCTCCCGCGTCGCCGATGGGTCGCGCTCGGGCGGCCAGCCATCGGCGGTGGCGGTCGTCAGTCGCGCAGGCGGCGCAGCTGCTTGTCGATCTGCTTGAGGTCCCGTCTCGCTCGCACCTCTGTGCGCAGCGCGTCGAGGAGCGCGATGGCGTCGACCTTGCGGCCGTGCGACACCAAGTGCTCGGCCATCTCGCGTTGTAGGCGCTGCGCCTTGTCTTGCGGGACGCCCATGAGGCGGAGATGCGCCCGCGCGGCCTTCCAGCCGCCATCGACCTGGCTCCAGGTCGCGACCAGGTCTTTGTCGATGCGGTCGACGAGGGGCTCGGACTCCAGCTCCGCCGCCGATCGCTCACGAATCGCCAAGAGCAGCGCGATGGCGTCGGTGCGCTCGCCGGCGGCGGTGAGCAGGCCGGCCAGGGCGCGGCACGATCCGCTCGCGACCCGATGGCGAGACCGGCAGACGACCTCCAGGTGAGGGCGCGCGGCGGCCGGGTTCTTCTCGGCCATGAGCGCGCTCGCCAGCGCCACCCGGGCGGGGATCGACCATTCGCTCGCGGGGTGGGCGCGCACCAGCGCGCTGAACGCCGCGACGGCCGCGGAGCGATCTTGGGCGGCTCCCCGCCGGGAGAGCAGGCTCGCGAGGTGATAGCGGGCCCGAGGCGCTCCGGACCAGTCGGGATGGGTGTGGAGCAGGGCGCGGAGATCTGCCACGGCTACCCGGTAGTCGGGCCCGGGCATGGGCATGAAGTGGGTCGCCGGGTAGCACCGCTTCCGTGGCGGGCACCGAGGCGGCTTCCATCCGCTCATCAACCCGGCGAAGGCATAGAGTGCTGCTTCGCGCCGGGCCTCGGCCAGCGCGAAGAGATCGTCCGGGGCCAAGCGCCCGTGCTCGGCGAGCGCGGCCTCGAGCGCTGCGATGCGTACGGCGCGTGACGGCACCCCGGCCTCGAGCCGTCGCCGGAGCGCATCGCTCGGGCCCAGCACAAAGGGCATCTGATCGATGTGCGGGACGCCGTCGTGGCTCATGCCCGGCACGTAGAGCCAACGGAGACTCGGCGGCGGGACTTGGGGCGCTGGCGGTGGCGCTTGGGGCGCGGCCGGGGTCGCGTCGACAGCTGGACACGGCGCGGGGTCGGCGAGGGGCGGAGCGAGGGTCCGACAGGCACCGAAGACCAGCAGCGTCAGCGCGAAGACCAGGGGTGGAGCGGCGGCGTGCATTCGATTCCTTGGCCGGCTGACGTGGGCACTTGGGTGCTTAGGGACGGCGCCTCGACGCGAGGAGACCGACCGTCCTGACGACGGTCTCGCGACTCGCACGGAGGTCCCTGTGGGCCCGGGAAGGCGGCGGGACGGCGAGTTTTCGACGCCTTGAGGCGTGGGGCGACGCCTGGGGCGTGTGTGCTGCCTACAAACCATGCGCGAACACCCCAGGTGGAGACGGCGGGCAAGAGGCGGGGAAGGCGTGACGCATCTGCGTGCCGCGTTGACGAGAGGCATCGTAGCAAATCGCGCCGTGAACGGAAGACGCTCGACGGTGGCCAGACGCTGGGCCGTGGATCGCGACAAACCCGACGAGAAGACCGGCGAACCCGGGCCGGCTCGTCCGCTGTCATCGCCCGGAAGCGCATCCCGCGAAGTCCTGTCGCTCGGTGCGTATAGGAAGCGGCATGGATCTGGGCGGCTCGGGCGGCGGCGGCGGCTCCGGCGGTTGCGGTGGCACCGGCGGTATCGGTGGCACCGGTGGCCCTGAGCGCCCAGTCGCTGCACATCTGGCTGACGAAATACGCCGGGGTGAAGCCCGAGACTGCGAAACGAGTGATCGGCGATATGGTCGGCGCGGTCGAACTCCCGGCTTGTCACGATGACCCGGCCAGCTCAGCGTGCCTCGCCGGCCTGCAAGGGATCCGACGTCCCCAGAACGCGCCCCGCTGGGTGCGCCAAGACCGCGGATTCCGCTTGCCGGGCTCGCGCGCCCACTCCGCGGTGGAAGACTCGGTCATCGTCGGCGTAGGCATCGCGGGAACGACCGTCGATGGCACCGAGGTCTCCACCGCCGGGCTCGTTCAGCGGCTGAACGCGCTCCTGAAGACTCGCAAAGAGGATGCGCGAGCGCAAAACCGACGGGGCTCTGCCATGGCTTCGCTCGCGATTGACGCCGGGGTTCGCATCCAGCGTGTAGCCGAGCTGGCGGACCTGGTGTCGCCGGCTGGATGGGACCTGCGAGCGCTGACGCTCGACCAGCGCGGGCGTTCGGTGAGCGCATTTGCGTTTGGGTGGAGCGCCACGGGCCCCACACGCAACCGCAAGCGCAGTGACCCGCCGGCGCTGGAGCTCATGGTCGGGTTGCGGGCGGAGGCGATCACGCCACTCAACGTCCCGGGGGGAACCGTGCCGGCCGGCGCGGCGATGAAGGTCCCGGCGTCGTCCGCCGCATAGCCTGCGCCGAGGCTCGCCAGGAAAGACGGCCCGCCGCCCTTGCTGTCGAGGTCCCAGGCGATCTCGCTGCCGCTCACGACGAGGCGCCCTCCCCCGCTGACGTACGCACTGGCGAGGGCCTGCTCGTCGCTGTCGAAGGTCGTGTCCCCGGTCGACTCGTCGCCCAACAGCCACACGACGGTGGCGTAGTCGCCGAGGCTCACGAGGCCCTCACGAACCGCATCGTTGCTGGTTGAGGCCGCCCCGCCGGGGACAGCCGCGCCGACCCGCGCGACGAAGTCGTGCCACTTGCCTGCGAAGGAGCCGCGCAGGGTACGGCCGAAGCCATCCACCACGAGGACGGTGGCGCCGTCGTCGACCCGAACCACGTCCCGGCGCATCGACACTTCCGCAGCTTGCTCTATTTTTCCTATACGCTGGCAACAAGTTCTACCTTCGAATCGACCTGGCGCGACCGATGCCGCCGGCCGACGAGCTGTCCCCCGGGGTCGAGCTGCGCAGACTGTATCCC
>JAAZYN010000554.1 GCA_014239625.1 Myxococcales bacterium
AAGGTTGCTCATGTGTTCAATGCTCGCGTCAGAGTCTGGCTTCAAAGCCCAGGGCAACGATAGGTTGGATGGCCGTATACCCCACCAACTCGGTCCCGTCTTGCATGTCGGTCAGGGTGGCCACCACCTCGAACTCTAGATACACGCTGATCCAGCGCTCGATGTGGAGGATCACGCCCAGGCTGCTGCCTACCGTAAAGGCAGCATTGAACGCGTCGATGTCTGCGATCTGGTCGGGTTGTAACCCGCTGGCGATGGCTACCTCGGAGCGCATGGCCTCGCTGTGGTCGAGGAGCGCCAGGCCGGGTGCGAATCGCAAAAACAGCCCGCCCCACGGCTCGTCGATGTATCGCCAGCGGACCGAGGCGCAGATCCGAGCCTTGGCGCCGGCCTGACGGTTACGCTCCAATCCGCGCAAGCCGCCGCTGCCCATGCCCCCCGCCATCAACCCGATGTCGAAGCGCGCGGCGCGATAGTGGACCCCGACATCGAAGGAGGCGTGCACCATCGCCGAGGATCTCACGTCCGCATCGTTCGAGCTGAACGACAGGGTCGTGGCGCTCGCAAACGTCGCCCCTATACCGCCGTGGAGCCAAAACGAGGAGCCGCTCGCAGGCCCGGCATGTGCCGCGTCAGACCACGTCACGCAGAGGCCGATGACGAGCGCGGCCGCCCGCAACCCTCTACTCGCCGCCGTCGCCGCCGTCGCCGTCGCCGTCGCCGCGCGGTCCGCGGTTACGGCGCCTTCGGCGTCGACGCCGTTTCTTGTCTCCGCCGCCTCCACCGGAGTCTCGACGCTGTCGATGGTCCCCGATCTCCGCCGCCACGCCCAAGCCGTCGTTGACGGCAGCGATGATACCGCTGGCGTCGATGCTCTCGGTGGTCATGAAGGTGGCGTAGCGTCCAACGTCGCTCAGCGCCCCAAAGGGCCCCGTGCCGCCGAATATTCGGCGCTCGGCCCGCGAGGCCTGCTCGATGTCCAGGTCTCGCGCCAGCGCGTTGGCGTCCGCGACGAGCGCCAAGACCCCAGCGGACGAGCCGTCGGCGAGCCGGGCCGCTTGGCGCACGACCTCGCCCTCGTCGGTCTGGTGCGGGCAGACCGCGTAGGCTGCGCCGCCCATTTCAGACACGGCGGTGACGAGCAGGTTGAGGTCGTCGGTCGCTTCCAACACCTCGAAGTTGGCGTCCTCCCAGTCCTCGACCAGCACCGCCATGCGGTACCCGGCGCCGATGACCGCGCAGCCGAGCAGCACCAGAGGCTGCCCCTCCTCGCGGGACCACTCGTCGTCGTTGGGGAGGTCGTCCGGATGATGGCCGACGTAGATGAGTCCTTCCAGTCCCGCTTCGGCGGCCTTTGCCTGCGCTTCGGCGACAGAGCCAGCGGAGGACGGAAAGAAGAGATCGATCATTGCGTGGGTAGTGCTCATTGGGGCGCGACCCTACAAGCTGGTGCGGTCCGCGACAAGCCCCTTCAGAAGATCCGGAACTCGACACCGGCGGTCAGGTTGAAGCTGGCTTCCGACATGTCGATCTCGAGCTGGTTGTCGGTGACGATCGTCGTCGCGGCTCCGTCGAGCGAGGCGTCGACGACGACCGTCGCCCAGCGTGACGGATAGAGAAGGAGGCCGATGCCGATCTTGAAGGCGAACCCCGAGGTGAAGGTCTCGGTCTTCGGGCGAACCGGGCCTGCGGGGATGCCCGCCAACAGCTCCGCGTTGTTCAACACGTCATCGTGGTGATCGAAGAACTGAACGCCGATCGCCGGAGCCACAAAGAAGCCTCCCCACGGCTGATCGACTGCGCGCCATCGCGCCTCCAGCACCACACGGGAGCGTGACCCCAGCCGCCGAACCCGCTCCAGCCCATCGTGCGTGCCGCCGGTCCACGCGTCCACACGAACCGCTGTGTCGAAGCGTTTGAGGCGTACGCCTAGGGCCGTGCCGAAGGTGGGAAAGGGGCTGCCGTTGACATCCAGCTCCTGCGCGTTTCCGAGGAGCGAGTCCGCGAGGCCGGAGGAGAACGGGATCGTCATGCCGATCCGGGCTGACGCCCACAGGGTGTTGTGTGGCTGGGTGCTCCGTGGGGGCCCCAGGCTTCCGTAGCGGCCCGCGCTACAGGCGGCGCTCAGCAGGCCCCAGGTGAGGAGCGCCGCGACCCCGGTTAGACGCCTCCGGGAGAGGTCCATGCGCGGGCGCCTGTGGCCGGCGTATGGGCGGCCGTGCGTCCTGTGGCGAGGGCAGGCGCGTTTCGCTGTCCAGGGGCTCGAGGGCGAGATACTCACGACGCTAGAAGATACGCAGCTCCACACCCAGGTTGGCCTGGATGCGGAGGATCCCGTATTCGATGTCCGCGGCGTTCGGGTCCGCAGTGATGCTGGTGCTGCCGCCGGCCATCTCGGCCTCCAGAAAGACGATCAGGTAGCGCGTGGGGTAGACCATGATCCCCGCAGCGAGATTAAACGTGAACCCAGAGTTGTATCGATCCGTGCTCGGGCGGACCCCGCCGCCGGGAGGCAGCTCGGCGATCGCTTCGGTGAGGTTCAGGACGTCGTCGTGGTGGTTGAAGAACATCACGCCTACGCCCAGGCCGCTGAAGATCGCGCCCCAGCTGGCCTCGAATCCGCGCCACCGGACCGCCGCCAACAACCGACTGCGGGCGCCCAGATGTTGGGTCTTTTCCAGGCCACGGAAGGTCCCGCCGTACAGGTTGTCGAACTGAGCGCCGATGTCGAACCGGGAGGTCCGAAACATCATCTGAGCGCCATATAGAGGGTATGGATCGGGATCGAGCCTGAGTAACTCCGCAGCGCTCTGGCCGGCGAGCGTCGCGGAAACGGGGACGGTCACGCCCGCGCGGACGCCGGCCCATAGGGTGTTCGTGGGTGGCGACGAGGTGGCGTGCCGCGACTGAGGCCCACCCGTCGCGCAGGCGGAGCCTGCGAGCACGCAGCCGAGCAGAAGGGAGGGGATGAGGCGTGTCACGGGCACACAGTAACGGGTCTGTGTGGTTGGGTAAAAGGGCGCTGTCGCCGTCGCCGTGGCGGCCCTCAGGAGATCCCGCGGTGCCATCTGATCGTCCACCTCAGGATCCCGCGCCTCTCGACGGCGATCAGGTCAACGCGGACCGAGGTCGGCCGCCACCTCTGCCCCCGCGCCCAGGCGTCGGCCAACCGACGAAGTCGCGCCCGCTTCGCCGGGGTGACGCTGAACTCCGGGCTGCGGCGTCTCGGCCCGACGGTCTGCGTACGGACCTCGACGATCACCAGCCCGTCACCGTCACGCGCCACAATGTCGACTTCGCCGATCCCCGGACACCGCCAGTTCCGCGCGATGATGCGCAGGCCCTTCCGCTTGAGATGCCGCGCCGCGATCCGCTCTCCTGCTCGGCCGAGGCGGTGGCGCCTCACAGCAGCGTGATCTGCGTCGGCAGGTTGAAGGAGCGCCGATGAATGT
>JAAZYN010000555.1:0-401 GCA_014239625.1 Myxococcales bacterium
GAGACCTTGCCCGCGTCGAACTCGAGGTCGATCTCGATCTCGGTGCCGCACTCCACGTCCTCGCTGATCTTGATCCCGAAGGGCTCGTCGGTGGTGGCGGTGTCACCCGCGGCCATGCCGGGGAAGGTGGTGAAGGTGTTGTTGAAGGTCACCCCGGGGATCTCGTCAGCGGCGATGGTGGCCTCGCCATCGTCGATCTCGGCGGTGCCGGTGTTGACGAGTCGGGGGCGCACCAGCACGGTCTCCCCCGGCTCCGCCATGCCGTCGCCATCGCCGACGGCGGCGTCGTCGATCTCGATGGACTCGATCGCCAGCACGCCCTTGTCACACGGCCCGGTGACTCGGGAGCAGATGAACCCGCGCCCGCCTGTCCACTGAGAGAACTTCTCGTCCCAGAGATT
>JAAZYN010000555.1:411-3449 GCA_014239625.1 Myxococcales bacterium
TGCGAAAGTCCTTCTGAGAGTTCTCCGCGTTCGGAATCCGCGGACCGTTGGCGGCGATGACCTGCTCGATGGTGATCTCGGTCTTGTCACCCGACAGCGTCAACCCGTTGGGGATGTTCATGCTCAGCGGCGACACCGACTGGCCGTTGTAGACCGCGTTCTCGATGAGAAACCAGGGCTCCACCTCGGAGGGCGCGTAGAGCCCCATGCCGTAGAGGTCCAACGGGCTGAACGACTGATTATCGCTCTGCTTGGTGAAGGTTCCGTTGCCGTTGTCCTTCCACCAGACGCCATCCTGGACCGAGGCGTAGGAGTGCATCAGCGCCGACCAGTGCGAGTCGTCGCGACCCAACATGTCCATCGAGTTCTGCCCGTTGGCCCGCTGAAACCGCATGAACGCGAGCCAACGGTGCGTGATCTCCTGTCCCATGACCGGATACGCCATGTTGTTGGGGTTGGCGATGTTGCCGTAGAGCGCGATGGCCTTCATGTTCAGGAAGCCCTGGAGCTGCCCCTGCGTGGCGCCCCAGTACCAGCTCTGGTCGTAGAGCTCCCGGCCGATCCCCTGGGTCGGGTTCTTGATGCCGATGTAGTAGGCCATGCCGTCGGCGCCGTAATCCCAGAAGCTGGTCCACACCACGAGGAAGTCGAAGTCGTCGTCGAAGTACTCGTAGAACTTGTTGGCCAGCGACATCGGGTCCTGCCGCTGGTTGTCGTAGCGCAGCCCGTATTGGCCCCCTCCGAAGCTGGTCACAAACGAGTCGTCACCCTCCATGACGACGATCTCGCCCTGCAGCGTCACGTCTCCCGGCGCGAAGCTCGCCCCGGCCTGAACCTGCTTCGCGTCGAATCGGTCGATCTTCGCCTGCACCCCGGGGTTGGGCTTGAAGGTCGTGTGATAGTATCGCGGGTTGGCCACCAACGGCCGCTCCGGGACGCTCGCCCGGGTGGTCGCCCGGGTGGGGGCGTCGGGGAGGTCGGCCAGAGCCACCGAGGGAAAGGCCAGGCCTACCAAGGCGAGGAGCAGGACCTGATCTGGACCGAACCGAAGAAGGCGGGTCATGGATACCTCAAATGTGGGGGGAGAGGTCGAAGCAGTTTACGGCTGCTTATGGTGCCGTTTCAATGGCTCTTCCGACAAGCTGGTTCGGCAATGCGAACCGCCGCGTGTAGGCTGCGTGGTGGACGCCTTGACCACCATCAGAACCCTGAGACGAGACGCCATGGCAGCAGCCCCCTGGAGCCACCCTCGCGAACCGGTGCCGGCCGGCTGGCGCGTCGCCGCGCCCTACCCGGTCGCAGTGGGCGCCCGGCCGCTGCGCTTGGCCGCGGGAGCCCGAGCGCTGCCGGCACCTGGCGCCTCGAGCAGCGTATGAGCGACGACCGCCCGATCGACCTGGCGCCAGGGGTGACCATCCGCTTCGACGTGGGCGAGGAGGGCCAGCAGGTCTCATTGCGCCCGGCGGACCTGGGCCCGGTCGTGGAGCTGGACGATTTTGGAGCCGCCTTGGTGGAGCGACTGAACGGCCGCATGTCGATCGCGCAGCTGCTAGAGACGCCCGAGCTTCGGGACGCCGGAGACCGCGCGCGAGCCAGGCAGCTGCTGGCGCGCCTCGACTCCCTGGGCATGGTGAGCACTGAGCGGGCTCACCAACGCGCCGAAGCGAAGCGACGGCACGAGAGAGCCTGGCGCCTTCTATGGGGCCAGCTCCGCACGCTGAACGTCCAGAATCTCACCTCCGGTCAACTCGATCGACTCGCCCGGGCAGCGCCAGCGAGCGACTGCAGTGAGTGCAAGCTCCACTGCTGCTCCTACAACGTCAGCGTCGCGACCACCGAGGTCATGACCATCTGCAAGGCCGCCGCCGCACATGGGATGCGAGCCACCGACATCTTCTATCCGCCGGAGCAGCAACCGAAGACGCACCAGAACTTGGTGGCCCTGCGGCACAATGATCGCGGCGATTGTATCTTCCTGGACGCCGACACCCGCTGCATCATCCACGCCAACGCCGGGCCGGCGCACAAGCCGAGCGCCTGCCAGCTCTACCCTGGGCTGCCGATCCTCACCATCGACGGAGGGCGCCTTGGGCTGCGGATGGGATGCGCCCACGCTCGGCGTGACACCTCTGCCGACGGGGCCGCGCGCTTCAGGAGGATGCTCGAGAGGATCGGGACCGCGGCTCCGAATTTGCTCGTCCGACAGGCCCCTGAGCGCGTCGTGATGCGAGGCGGAGCGGTCGCTCCATGGGGCGACTACAAGGAGTGGGAGCGAGCCGCGGCAGAGGCCATTATGGACGCGCCGTCGGCGGTCAGCGCGTTGGACCGGGCGGTGGCCTGCCTGCACACCCGCTGGGGGAAGCCGCGACCACGTCCCGGCGCGACCCAGCGGGTCATCGCGACGGTCAGCGAGGTGTTCGCCGAGGTGGATCTCTGCGAGGAGGCCGCTCTGTTGCGTCGCCTCGACGGAGCAGCGCCTCCAGCGACCGCCCCGAGGATTCACCGCGACCAGATCGCGCAGGTCATCGAGAGCTTGGAGCCGCTCCGGTTCTCCAGCGCGTTGGCCGGTCTGGGGGTGTTCCGGCTGCTGACCCGCGCCGCGGAGCGCGACCCACGAGGCGCGACGGTACCCCGAGAGACCGCCGCGGGTTGGTTCCGGAGGCTCGAAAAGCGGCGCATCCGGCTGGCCATCGCGGAGTCCGACGAGGCAGACCTCGAGGCGTTGGCCGCCCCCGATTGAGCGGCCCGACACTTTTTCTGGAACAACCCGCCGGCGACACCGTGGTGGTGGTCAGACGCGTCAGCCACACGCACTCCTCCCCCCACCTCTGGAACGACCCCACCCATGTCGCGTGCCAAGGCATTACTTGTCGCTGTGCTCGTCGTCGTCGTGACTGCGACCGCCTGCACGAGCGCCCCCCCTCCCCCCCGACGAGCCCTGGAGACCCCTCAGGCAGCTCGGCTCTCCCTCCGCGCCCCAAAACAGCCCCAGCGGATCGTGGTCGACTTCGACGACGGCACCAGCAGCGGCGACATCG
>JAAZYN010000556.1:0-1479 GCA_014239625.1 Myxococcales bacterium
CAGGCGAACAGGACGCCCAGCTTGAGCCGCAGCTCCGCCACGGGGTCGTAGAAGATCTGGGGAAAGAACGCGTTGATGTTGCCCGCGCGGCCCTCGGTCGCGATCTCCGTGAGCGGAAACGACTCGGCCTCGAGCTGTTGCAGGTTCTCGATGCCCACCGCGGCGGAGCGCGCCGACTGAAAGGCGACGATGTGCTCGAACAACAGCATCCCGAGGTTGGTGTCGCGGGCCCAGCTGAACGACGACTGAGGGGTCTCGGGGCGCGGATCGGCGTCACCGGTACCGTAGGCCCACTCGCCAACGAGGGTGAAGTCGCCGAGCTTTCCAGTCAGCTGGACCCGCGCGCCCACCTGGTCGATCCGTTGCAACACCACGTCGTCGCCCGTGAGCTCGGCAAAGCCCGCCGACAGCTCTCGCGTAGCGCCTGTCACCACGGTGCACCAGCTGTCGAGCTGGACGTCGCCCACCTTGAACCCGAAGTACATGGGGATGGCGAAGACCCGGGTTTGGTAGCGTTGTTCCCAGCGATAGCTGAGGGCTGCGTCCAGGCGCAGCCAATCCCACTCGAGACCCAGGAAGTCGAAGTCCTTCATTCGCCACGACAGCTGCACCGCGACGTGTGACAGATCGTCATTGGCCGACAGCACCTCGTCCATGACCAGGAAGTCATAGACGATGCCCATGAAGAGACCCCGATCCAGTGAGGTGTCGACCACGTGATCGGAGTCCGAGAGCAGCTCGAACGCTTCCGACAGCTTGGTCGCAAACAGTAGGCGGTCCGAGGCGTTGTGGTACCAGCTCGCGCCCCAGCGGTTCCGTCCACTGCGGCCGTCGTGGATGCCGATGTCGCCGCCGTCCGAGATAGGCATTCGCCCGGCCCGAAACAGCCCAAATGGCAAGATGACCTCTCCGTACGCATAGTTGATGCGGATCGGCTGCACCGGCTTGAGGACGGGGCCGTACCCGTCGGTCGAGAGCGGATCGCCTCCGTCGAGCAAGCCGAGGGACCAGGTCGACAGGTTCGGCTGCTTCGACGCGATGCCGAGGCCACTGTTGACCGTCGGGCTCACGCCGAAGGTCCCGTTGTCGCCGAAGAGGACACCGTCGAGCAGATCCGTCTGCACGTGCACGGCGACCCATCCGCCATAGGCCATGGTCACATCCAGGCGAAGTCGCTGCTCGACCCAATCCACGGTGGTGACCCGGCTCCCGTTGACCTCCAGGGGCTCGATGTGCAGATGCCGCACCCGATACTCCGGGTGTCCGACGAACGACACGCCGTCGCTTTGCGGGACGCTGAACACATGGGGTTCGGTGGGCTTCTCCGCCCAGCTCGTCAACGTGGTCGCCGTCGTGAGGGCGAGGGCGCTCAGCGCCATTCGAAGAGGGTGAGCCACCCGGCGGAGCCTATTGCCAGTGTTCGCTTGCATCCGGCTCGATATTGGCGAGCGATCGGCGTCGCTGGCAAGGACCGAGGGC
>JAAZYN010000556.1:1570-3445 GCA_014239625.1 Myxococcales bacterium
TGCTAGCCCGCATTTCTCACCAGAGTTCGAGCGAAACCGAGGAGGGGTAGGTGATACGAGCGTGGCGCGGACCGGAGCCGGCCGAGTCGTACTGGCCGTACGTCGCAGGTCGGCGGAGGGAGCACGCGCTCGTAGCGCCTGCCCATCCGAAGGTTGCAGCCGAAGTCTGGTGAGAAATGCGGGTTAGCTGGCGACGAAGCCAGCCTCGCCGGACGCGCCGTCGGCCGCCGCGCCCCCTCGGAGCAGAGGGCGAGGGCCGCGCGAACCAAACGACCCCACTGACCCCGCCCGAAGGCGTGCTGGCCTCAACCCGATCCGACGGTGGGTCACCCGCGCCTGTCGAGGCTACTGCCCTTGCTTGCGCAGGTAGGTCACAGGGTCGGCCCGCGGGTCACGCGGGTCGACGGTGAAGACCCGATCCGAGAACGCGCTGACCCCCACCAACTCCGCCCCGTGGGGACCGACGATGACGACGCTGGCGATGGACAGGCCGGTCTGCTGGCGGGCTTTGGCGCAGCGCCCTACGATCGCCGGTGTGGCGCGGCAGAGGCCGTCGGTGACGACCAGGATGTCGGCGCGCGCAAACCCCGGCTTGCTGGTGAGCTCCAACGCGGCTGAAAGGGGGCCATCAAAGTCGGTGCCGGCCTGAAATGATCCGAGGAGAAAATCGAGCAACTGCTCGAGCCCCCGAGCGCCGCCGCGGAGCTGCAAATGAACGAGGTCGTTCTTGCCGCCAAAGAGCATCACGTGAACGTGTCGATGCTGCTTGAGCGCGCGGCGCGCCACGCAGAGAACCAGCGCCTTGCCCATCTCTTCGGGGGCCCCGCGCATGGACCCGCTGGTGTCGACGCAGGCGATGATCGGGCCCCTGCCCTCCGCCGGATCGTCGTCGTCGAGGTCCTCGCCGCGCACCTCCAGCGTCATCAAGCGATGCTCGGCAAAGCGCTGGTAGAAGAGGTCTTCGGTCGCGGGGTCACCCAGCAGAGCCCACTCCGCCGGCAAGACATCCTCCAGCTCACCGCCCATGCGGACCCCCACCACCTGCTCTTTGCCGTATCCGATGTTCGCGGCGGCGTCGCGATCGGAGCGCTCCAGGCGCCCCAGCAGATCGGCCAACCGCCTGAGCTCCCGTGAGCCTCTCAGGAGACGCTCGAACAGCTCGAAGCGCCCCAGGAGCATGCGCTCCAGAGTGCCGCTGGTGTAGTCCCAACCGTGAGCCGGCAACAGAGAGCTCAGCAGCTCCTCCAGCTGCGCGCACTCCTCGGCCGCCTGCAGGGCCCCCTGGATACCTTGGCGACGATCCGCGCCCAAAAAGAAGTCCGCGCCGATCCCCTTCGCGCCCGGTGGCATGAGCCCGTCGGCGTCCAACAACTCGGGCTCGGCGTCGACCTCGCCAGGCAGATCCCGCTCCTCGTGCGCGTCATCGGTGGGGTCGCCCGAGCCATCGGGCTCCGGCCCATCGCCGTCATCGTCCTCCTCCTCCTCCTCCTCCTCATGCAGCTCGACCAGCAGCGCGGCGGCGGCCGACAGGGCCCTCAAGGGGCGCCCTCGACACAGCAGACGGACCACCTCCAGGTCCGTTCGGGCCCGCTCGAGAAACGGAGCCAGCCATGGGTCGTCGACCGGCTGCGGCTCGGCCGCTCTCCCCATGAGCCAATCCACCAGCGACCCGGCGCGCCGGATCAAGCGCTGCGGATCCCGGGCCTGTTGAACCAGACGCTCCAGGGCGGGGTGCGACAGGGGGTCTGCTGTGGCCATGGCGCGCTCTAGTGCCCCGTGTGGAAAGTTCGCGGTCTCACTCCGCCAGCGTTTTGGTTCCTGCCGAGACGCGAGGCCGCAGGACTGGCGGGGGTCAATTCAAGGCCGAGCAACGAC
>JAAZYN010000557.1 GCA_014239625.1 Myxococcales bacterium
CGCGGTGAGCGGCGCGATGGTGAACAGGGCGCTGGCGAGCTCCTCGCCGACCGTCGCCCGGGCGCGGTACGTGGCGGCGGGAGCCAACGGCGCATGGGGCGTGAAGGTGACGCTGTAGGCGTCGGGGTTCGACGTCAACGCGCCGCTGATCACGTCGCCCGACGGGTAGCTCTCCAGCGTCAGCTCCACCATGAGATCGGCTGCCGCTGGGCCGCTGAGGGTCACCGACACGCTCGCGTCGGCGGCCACGTCGGTGGTCCCGTCCGTCGGCGTCAGCCCGGCGATGGTGGGAGGCTCCGCCGCGTCAAGCGGCGTCGGCAGGTCTGGCTCGGGGCCCAACTCATCCGCTCCGACGTCTGCGTCGAGGTCCTCGAGGCTATCCCCTGGGCCATCGTCGGTGACCGCGTGGTCGCTGCCCAGGACGTCCTGGGCGCGGGTCTCCGGTGACCCGATCTCCCCCACCTCATCGGCGCTCCCGGGGTCCGGGCAGGCGGTGGCGTGGAGGGCGAGCAGCAGTGCGAGCAGGGCGGCGCGGGACATGACCGCGTCACCGTACACCCTGGAGGCGGCAAACCCCACCCGTAATAGGCCCGATGTGGGCCTGGCGCAGCCGGTGGAGGGCGCCCCGTGGGGAGGTCGCGGAGGTCGGACTGGCCGTGCGTTCGCGCGGAGGCTAAGGTCGCGGTGGAGGTATCGAATGACCGAAGCGCCCGACGACTACGCAGCCAACCTCAACCGCCTGAAGGGCGGGTTCGTGGAGCACATCGGCCTCACCTTCACCCGCGCCACGGCCGACGTCGTCGAAGGGCAGGTGGTCCTCGACGCGCATCACACGCAGCCTTATGGGTTGGCCCACGGCGGCCTCTACTGCACCATCATCGAGACCTTGTGCTCGTCGGGCGCGGCCATTCGCGCGATGCCGAGGCATCAGTCCACGGTGGGCCTGGAGAACACCACGTCGTTTCTGAGGGCCACTCGCGCCGGGGGTCGGATCCGCGGGATCGCCAAACGCCTCGCGGGAGGCCGCCGCACCCAGGTGTGGGAGTGCGACATCGTCGACGACGACGACCGGGTCATCGCCAGCGGTCGGGTCCGCTTGCTCAACATCGACCGCGGTGACGCCGTCGGTGGCGAGGCCCTCGCCGTGACCCGACCCGACCAATAGACATCACCCCGAGCCTCGAGGAGTCGCGCTGTGCCTTTCGTGTTAGGTGTCCTTCTGATCGTCGGCCTCGGGTTCGGCATCTATGCCGGCATCCAGGCCTCCAAGCGCTGGAAGCAGGCGTTGGCTTTCGCTGCACAGCAGCTGGGGCTGGACTACGTCGAGGGGGGGATGTTGGTCGGTCCCGAGACGCGCGGCCAGACCGACGTCGGCTCCCTGAAGATCGACAGCCACACGGTCTCCCACGGCAAGTCCTCGACGACCTACACGCGGATCGTGCTCGACGTCGACGATCTGCCGCGGGATCTCATCTTCGAGCGGGAGGGGATGGGCGCCACCTTCAAGAAGGTCTTCGTCGGAGAGGACTACGCCCTGGGCGACGGCCACTTCGACGCGTCGATTGTTGCGCGGGGCCGTCCCCAGGAGCTCGTCTCGCGGTTGGACGTGGCGGCCCGGAACGCCCTCCTGGTGGGCGTCGGGCAGATGGGAATGACGGTCAAGGAAGGCACCGTGACCTTCACCAAGGCAGGGCTCATACGGGACCCCACCAAGCTGCTGGCGATCGCGCGCCAGGTGGTCGGACTGGGCAGGGCCTTGAGCGCGGGTGGGCGCACCGCGCCGCAGCGGCTGTTCAGCACGGCCTCGACGGATCCGGTGCCGGCGGTGCGGCAACAGGCGGCCCGGTTCTTGTGGCGCGGCTACCCTGGGTCGCCGCAGGCCCAACAGCTGGCCGCGACGGCGCTCGACTCGGAGGACCCCGGTATGCGGCTGCTCGGCGCCCAGCGGATCGGCGACGCCGACCCCCGCGCGGGTCGGGTGTTGCTGGCGTTGGTCGCCGACGGCGGGGTCGCCAACGGGGTCCGTGCCGAGGCGGTGGCCACCTTGACCGCGTCGCAGCTCCGCGCGACCGGGGTCATCGCGGAGCTCGTCGCCGTCTTCCGCCGGGCTCACAGCGGGTTGCTCGTGGAGCTGTTGGAGGCGCTGCGCCGAGTGAGCGTGGCGCCACCGTTGGATCAGCTGGCGCGCCGCATCTCCTCGGTGGACCCCGAGGGCCGGGCGGCCATCGCCACCAGCGCCGCGCTGCATGGCGCGGCCGCCACGGCGATGTTGGTGCGGTCCCTCGATGATGACGACACCCAGGTCCAGATCGCCGCCGCCCGCGCGCTGAGAGGCTGCGGTGACCTGTCGGCGGTGGAGCCGCTGCTGCCTCTCACCAAGGGCTTGTTCACCAACGGCACGCTCAAAGAGGCCTGCCGGGGGGCTGTGGAGGCGATCCAGAGCCGGGCGGGCGGCGGCGGCTCGGGCGGCTTGACGGTGGTGGCCGAGGGGGCTGGGGCCGCCGGCGCGCTGAGCGCCATGCGCCAGGCCGCCGCGACAGGGGAGCTGTCCCCCGCGTCGGCAGAGGTCGCTGGAGCCGACGAGCCGGCGGAGCAGAGCGACGCGTTGACCCGGGCGGAGGCCCCGGCTTAACGTCGACCCGACAAAGGAGAAGTCATGAGCGACGAGCTATTCACCGCGTCCGACCTGAACGACCACGAGCGGGTGACCCTGATCGCCCTGCTTCGGGCGTCCGTATTCAGCGACGGCGGGGTCTCCGAGGAAGAGCACGCGCAGATCCGGGCCCTCGCCGCGGAGCTGGGTGAGGACGGGTTCGCGGCGGCGTCGACGAAGGCCGAGGAGCGCGGCCGCAATGTCCGTGAGCTGTGCGATCTGATCGAGCAGGTCGAGCGCAAGCCGGCCCAGGAGTTCATTTACGCGGCGCTGCTCGCGAGCGCGACGTCCGACTACGTGGACTCGGGTGAGGCGGACATCTTGGAGTTCATCGAGACCAACTGGGAGGTGGAGGCCACCTTCCCGGAGCTGCCCGAGGAGCTCAAGCACGCCGACTGACGCCATCGCGCAGCGGGCGGTGTGAGGGCGGGCCACGGATCATCGACAGGAGGGTCGTCGTGCAACAGGAGTGGGAGCCGGACTGGTTGTTGCCGGAGTCGTACCGCGCACTGAGCCGCGGGGAGGGGCTGGATCGGGCCGTGGACGACACCATCGCGTCGATCCTCGCCAACCCGGCGGACCTGGACCCCTACCATCTGCTCTTTCATCTGTTCAACAAGCAGGGAGACTACGACGGGTCCTGGTGCGTGGCGGGGCTGGTGGCGGCTTTTGACAAGGCGACCCGCAGCGAGGGGGAGTGGTATCGGGAGCACCTGATGCCCGACATGATCGCGCCCGAGCGCGGGCTGAGCCACAACGACTGGCTGCAGTTCCTCATCTCCGACAAGCAGG
>JAAZYN010000558.1 GCA_014239625.1 Myxococcales bacterium
GCGTCGCCGCCCTGCCCGTCCGCCCCGTCCAGCGCCGCGTCGGTCAGCGCCGCGTCGCCGCCCTGCCCATCGACGCTCCCGTCCAGCGCCGCGTCGGTCAGCGCCGCGTCCGTGGCGACGTCTGTCATCGGCGTCCCAGCGATCGGATCGGGGCACGCTGCGAGCAGCACAGAGGCGACGAGACATGGGACGCGCGACATGGTGTTTCTCCGTGCGTGTGACGTCGATGCCAGGGGTTCGAGGCTGAACTACGACGCTGGCTGTGGGACTCTCGGCGGCATGCCGAGAGGACACCTGATGAAGAAGTTGCTCAAGCTCGTTGCCGTGCTCGTGTGCGGGCTCGCGTCTGCGTTCGGGCTGTTGCTCCTGTACATGGTGACCTTCTACCCAGACGCTGGCAAGCCGCTGAGCCTCGACGCAGCGGCGACCCCGGACCGACTCGCGCGCGGCAAGTACATCGCCGAATCGGTCGCGGTCTGTACCAGCTGTCACAGCGATCGGGACTACACCCGGTGGGCAGGTCCGGTGATCCCCGACACGCTCGGCGCCGGGGGGCGCCTGTGGACCACGGCCCACGGCGTCGCTGGCCGGGTCTACGCGGCCAACATCACGCCCAGCGGGCTGAGCGCCTACAGCGATGGAGAGCTCGCGCACGCGATCACCACGGGGGTGACTCGAACCGGACGCGCCATGTCGCCGCTCATGCCCTATCTCATGTACAACGCCATGTGCCTGAGCGATCTCAAGGCGCTGGTCGCCTATCTCCGAGCCATCAAGCCGCTCACGCGTAGCACCCCGGCGTCGGAGCTGGACTTCCCGACGAACATCTTGGTTCGGATGGCCCCCAGGCCGTACACCTCGCCGCCCTGTCCCGACCCCGACGACGAGCTCGCCCTGGGAGCGTACCTGACCAGCATCGGCGCCTGTCAGGCCTGCCACACACCGCGCGTCGCGGGGATTCCAGACGTCACCCGGGGGTTCGCCGGAGGTGAGGAGTTCACCGAGGCGGGGGGCCTCGTCCGCGCTCCCAACATCACGCCACATCGCGCTTCGGGCCTGGGTAGCTGGAGCCGCGCGCGCTTCATCCGGGCCTTCAAGGCCCACGGCGGCGCGACTCGAGCCGTGCGGCCCGGCGGGCCCAACACGGTCATGCCCTGGACCGCGTACGCGGGTATGACCGAGCGCGATCTGGGCGCGGTCTGGGCCTACCTGCGAACCGTCCCGCCCCTGGACAACCCCGTGGAGCGCTATGGGAGCGCCGGTGTTCGAGAGTGAACAGAGGGCTCGTCGCGTGAGCCGCCAGCTCGGGTCGCCGCTGCTCTGCGAGCAGGCACGGCCCAGTACGCGCGCAGCGACGTCACAGCCTGGGGAGCCGCGCCGACGCACCTCCCCGCCGACGGCCGCCATGACCCCGAGCGGCATGGGCGCGATCCCGTAGTGTGGAGTCATCCCCCGTCCACCGGCCCCCTCGATGAGGACGGGACGTGGCCGCAGGAGGCAGGAACCCACCAAAAACCGTGCCCGGAGTCATCGGGCTTGACCAGGCCATCACTCGAAGACATGGTTCGGCCATGAAGACACAGACGCTACGATCGCTGCTCGCCATCGGGACGCTCACCGTATCGCTGATAGGGTTCACCCAGAGGGCCGCTGCGCAGTGAACGTCGTGAGCGGCGACCAGCCTCTCGGTCGGGGGGCCTGAAATCGGTTTGGACGGCGGCGCCAAGCCACCGGAAAATCTCACGCAGATCAGCCTGGGCGTGCGCTACGGTCTCTTCGGGACCGAATACCAGCGGGACTTCCTCGTCAAGTTCGCGGCGGACACCTCCATCGCGTCCACCTTCGCCACGATCTCGGCGATTCATCACTTCGGCGAGGGCTGGGCGACCTTCGCCTCGCTGCCCGTCGGCCAGGTCGAGCTCAACCCCGGCCCCGGCGAGGACCCCCAGAGCGCCGCCGGGATCGGCGACATCATCGTCGGCGCCCGGTTTGACTTCACCGGCCTGTATGGCCGGGCGCGGTACGTCCCGGGGGTGGCGTTTCGGCTGGGCGTCGGGCTGCCATCGGGGACGCAGAGCTCTTTCGCCGGTAACTTCAGCGGCAGCATCACCACCGAAATCATCTCCCTGGGGCTGGCCGCGTTCACTCTGTTCCCATCGCTGAGTGTCTGGATACCTCTGGACGACGGAGTGAGCCTGAGCATCCCGGTGTCCGGCCGGATCCCTCTTCAGCGGAGCCCCAACGGCGTGCTCTTTGGCCCATCCTTGAGCTTCGGGCTGGCGATCAACGCGCGGTTGACCGAGTGGCTCACCTTCGACGCGCGCTTCGCCGGCCTGTATCGCACCCAGGCCAACGAGATGGGCCACGGCACGATTGTCAACTCGGGGGCGACGGTGCTGGCAGGTGAGCTGGAGTTGGGCTTTCAGGTCCACGAGCGGGTCCGCCTGGGGCTCATGGGCCGTATGCCGTTCTACACCTACGCGCGCGGCCAGCAGGTCGTCGAGACGTTCAGCACGTCACTGTCGGTGCAGGTCACCTTCGACGACGACGACGACGACGACGACGACGACGACGACGGCAGCGGCGACAGCACGACGTCCGAAGACGGCAAGGGCGACACGACGAAACCCGAAGACGGCAAGGGCGACACCAAGCACATCGCGCGCCACGGCGAGTCCTTCGACATCAAAGATGCGTTCGTCATGGGCAAGGTCTCGGTGCTCGACTTCTGGGCGGAGTGGTGCACGTCGTGCAAAGCGCTAGGCAAAAAGCTGGACGCCCTGGCCGCACGGGACAGTCGACTCGCCGTGCGCAAGGCCGAGGTGCCCACGTTCGAGACCGAGGTCGCGCGACAGTACCTCGCGAACGTCACGGCGATGCCCAACGTCTGGATCTACGATCCTTATGGCCGGCTCATCCACAAGCTCAGCGGCGTCGCGCCAGGCGAGGTCATGACCCTCGTCAAGGCGGCGCTCCGGCGAACCTTCGTCCCGCCACCGAAGTAGCGGCGCCGCTGAGCGTGTGAGGATCCGCCGGCGAGCGCCCGCTGCGCCTCAGCTGAGGTCACCCATCCCGCGGAAGCAGCCGCGTGGCGACTGACAGCGCCGGTGATCGACGAGCTCCCGGTCGGGTCCGTCGTCGGTCCCGGTCAGCGCGCACCAATAGGTCATCAGATCGGAGGGATGGACCATGCCCGGCCGCTCGTCGACGCGATAGGTCATGGACTTGCACCGCAGCTCCAGGCAGCAGGGCTCAGGCGCGGTGATGTGTTCCCTGTCGCTCAACGGTCTCCTCCCAGCGCATCCTGAAGGGCACGACGCACCACCGCCGTCACCAACTTCAGGCGCCATGCCGCCCTCGGCAGGGGCTTCGCGGCGGCGACCGCGGCGGCAGCGGCACCCTCGACCTGGGCCGCGCTGGGGCGCGCGCCGGCTTTGGCG
>JAAZYN010000559.1 GCA_014239625.1 Myxococcales bacterium
AGCTCGACGGTGACATCGGGTGCCTGGTCAACGGCGCCGGGCTGGCCATGTCGACGATGGACATCGTCAAGCACTATGGAGGTCAGCCGGCCAATTTCTTGGACGTGGGGGGCTCCGCCACGGCGGAGCGGGTCACCGAGGCCTTTCGGATCTTGCTGGCCGACCACGTCAAGGCCATCTTCGTGAACATCTTTGGCGGCATCATGAAGTGCGACACCCTCGCCGAAGGTCTCGTCACCGCCGCCCGAACTCTCGACCTGGCGGTGCCGTTAATCGTGCGGCTCGAGGGCACCAACGTGGAGCGGGGTCGAGACATTCTGGCCGGCTCCGGTCTGACCATCATCAACGCAAAGAGCATGGCCGACGGCGCGCAGAAAGCCGTCGCCGCGGTGCAGTAGGAGAGGGCCGGACCATGGCAATCTGGGTAAACAACGACACCAAGCTCATCGTTCAGGGCATCACCGGCTCGGCGGGCGCCTTCCATACGCGCCAGTGCATCGCCTACGGCACCCACGTCGTAGGCGGCGTCACGCCAGGCAAGGGCGGCCAAGAGTTCGACGGGGTCCCGATCTTCAACACCGTCGAGGAGGCGGTCGCCGCCACGGGGGCAAATACCTCCGTGATCTTCGTGCCGCCGCCGTTCGCAGCTGACGCCATCATGGAAGCGGCCAGCGCCGGTGTAGGTCTGGCGGTAGCCATCACCGAGGGTATCCCGGTGATGGACATGATGAAGGTTAACACCTTCCTCAAAGACTTCCCGGAGACGCGCCTTATCGGGCCCAACTGCCCCGGGATCATTACCCCCGGGCAGTGCAAGATCGGCATCATGCCGGCCCACATCCACCAGGTTGGACGGATCGGCGTGGTCAGCCGCTCCGGGACGTTGACCTACGAGGCGGTCGGCCAGCTCTCCGCGCTGGGCATCGGCCAATCGACCTGCGTCGGTATCGGCGGAGACCCGCTCAACGGGACCAACTTCATCGACGTGCTCTCAGCCTTTCAAGACGACCCGGGCACCGACGGCGTCATCATGATCGGTGAGATCGGCGGCAGCGCCGAGGAGCAGGCAGCGGCTTGGATCGCCGAGAACTTCACCAAGAAGATCGTCGCGTTCATCGCCGGGGCCACCGCACCCAAGGGCAAGCGGATGGGGCACGCCGGTGCCATTATCAGCGGCGGAAAGGGTACCGCCGCGGACAAGAATAAGGCGCTGGAAGCCGCTGGCGTCGCAGTCGTTCCGACGCCGGCCGACATGGGCACGACGCTGCAGTCGCTGCTGTAGCCCCTCCATCTGCGTCAGCCTCGGGCTGGCCTGACGGACACGCGTGACCGGCTCGCCACGGTCACACCTGGGTCGCGTCCCCCCTGAGCCTGCTCGCGCAGCCGGCCCGCGAGGGACACAGGGCGGGGGCGCCCTGTCCCTGGCTTGTGACCACCCACCACAAACAATGCTTGATTTTCGACGGGCTTTGCGGTTTTGACGCCCGCGTGAATCAACCGCAGGAGACCTCCGTGCATACCGAACAGACCTTCGCCATCATCAAGCCCGACGCCGTGGCCGCTGGTAACAGCGGCAAGATCATCACCATGATCGAGGACAGCGGCTTCACCATCGCCGCGCTCAAGAAGGTCCACCTGACGCGCGACCAGGCCGCTGGCTTCTACGCCGTACACAGCGAGCGTCCATTCTTCAACGATCTTCTCAACTTCATGACCAGCGGCCCGGCGGTGCTCATGATCCTCGAGAAGGAAGGCGCCATCCGCGCCTGGCGCGATCTGATGGGCCCGACAAACAGCAACGAAGCCCCCAAAGGCACCGTGCGCGGGGAGTTCGGCACCAACATCGAGAAGAACGCCAGCCACGGATCTGACGCTCCGGAGACGGCGGCTTTCGAGACAGCCTACTTCTTCAGCTGCTTCGAGCGCGTATAGTCGGGGGGTGTCCCACTCTGAACCAACGCCGTTCGACAGCCGCCCGTGCCTGAAGACCATGACCCGCTCGGAGCTGACCGGGTGGGTGGAAGAGACGCTCGGCGAGAAGCGCTTTCGCGCCGAACAGATCTTTCGCTGGCTTCACGACAAACGCGCCCGCTCTTTCGACGCTATGACGAACCTCTCCAAGGCGCTCCGAGTCAAACTCGGTGACGCCGCCAGGGTAGGGTCGTTGACCCTCGACGAGGTCAAGGTCGCCGCCGACGGGACGCGCAAGTTGCTGTTGCGGACCCACGCGGGTCACCGAATCGAGTCGGTGGTCATCCCTATGGGCGACCGCGTCACGCTCTGCGTCTCCAGCCAGGTCGGCTGCAAGATCGGCTGCGACTTTTGCCTCACGGGCAGGATGTCGGTGCGCCAAAACCTGAGCGCCGCGGAGATCGTCGATCAGGTCTACCACGCCCAGGAGAACCTGACGGAGCAGCCGCTGCAGTTACCCAACGGTGAGACGCCGGCTTCCGGCCGGCGGGTGACCAACATTGTGTACATGGGGATGGGCGAACCCCTCGACAACTATGACCAGGTGGTGCGGTCGTTGAAGAACCTGCTCGACGACCTGGGCCAGAACTTCTCCAGTCGTCGAATCACCGTGTCGACCAGCGGCATCGTCCCCAAGATCGGACAGCTCGGCCGAGACGTGCCCGTCAACCTTGCCATCAGCTTGAACGCCAGCCACGACGCTCAGCGCGACCGACTCATCCCGATCAACCGCAAGTGGGACATAGCGACTCTCATGAAGGCGCTCCGAGAGTTTCCTCTGGCCCACCGTCGGCGGATCACCGTCGAGTACGTGCTGCTCGACGGCGTCACCGACGCGCCCGAAGACGCCGTCCGCCTCGTGCGCCTGCTGCGTGGATTACGCTGTAAAGTGAACCTCATCCCCTTCAACCCGTGGCCGGGGGCTCCTTACGGCCGCCCTACCGCCGAGGCGGTGGAGCGTTTCGGGGCCACCCTGCGCGACGCTGGCTACACCGTCACGATCCGCTACTCCAAGGGAGATGACATCGGGGCCGCCTGCGGTCAGCTGGACGGGCTCGCGGCGTGAGACCGCGAAGGGACGTCATGGGACGTGCTTTGTTGGGGTGTTGGGCCGCTGGCGGCGTCGCTCGACCGTGACGCACCCCGTTGCGGGACCAGGCGCTGCGCCTTACGAGCTGGGAAGGTCTGGCGCGACACGCGCGACCCACCCTTCCCGGACCGCTCGAGAGCCGGCTGCCGGCTCTCGCTGGAGCCGGCAACCGACAAGGTGTGTACGGGGAGCAGCGGACAGCGCCGTCCGCCTCTGGGAGACAGGGCCCGCACACGCTCTCTACGACGCGCCTGACCTTCAAAAGGTTCACACGACTCGAACAAAGGTGCGCGCACGCCCGACACAAAGTCTGCGACCACCCCCTTGAACCCAGAGGTTTAGCGGCTACCGTGTGGGGGTGAGTGCAGCACCTGTTAGC
>JAAZYN010000055.1:0-5455 GCA_014239625.1 Myxococcales bacterium
CTCCCAGACAGCTCGATGACGGACGTGAACACACCGCGGCGGGTCGTCAGCTGGTGCGCTTGCCGCTCGGCCGCGTCGACCGAAGCTGCGTCGGCGTTGGCCGTCAGCAGGAGCACCGTCTGGGTACCCGGGATCGACGCGCCATCCGAGGCCACGTCGGCCAGCGCCGACGCAGCCAGGCCCATCGCGTTGGCCAGCTGATCGGCGCCCACGGCCGCCCGTGAGCCGTCCCCGAGGATCGCCAACCGGGCTGGCAGATCCCGCTGCACCTCTTCAACTCGGGCCGGTTTGTGCACCGTCGGCCGCTGCAGCCCCGCGATGACCAGGCCCAGCCGGTCCTGAGGTCCGAGGCGCCGAATCAAGCTCTCCAGGGTCCGCTCCACCCGCTCACGATGAGCGTTCCAGGCCAACGGATCGGCGATCACCACGAGGTCCAACGGGGGGCGGCGCCAGCCATAGCGTGTGCTGCCTTGGAGCCCCACCTCGAGGTAGACCCGTCCGGGCTGATCGACGTAGGTCCGATCCAGTCGAACGGTCAGGCCCAGGCCCGCGTCCGGCGGCGCGTCGAAACGCTGTGAGTAGACTCGAGCGGCGCGGAACGGGTCGAAGGTGAGTTCTCGCTGGAGTCGTCGCTGCAGCTCCATCGCTGCGGCGTTTCCCCCCAGGTACGTAGGGTCGAAGTAGAACATCTGCGGCAGAAAGCTGTCGGGCTTGACGCGGCGCAGGACTTCGGTCGGGTCCGGCGGCCCGGGCCGGGACACCGGGTCGTGGGCTGCCACAGCGCGGTTGTAGGCCTGCTCCCTGTGGGCGCGGGTCCCATGGGACCGCGCCTGATCACGCTCGTCGGCGTCTCGACCAGGCTCCGCGCCGACGGGATCATCGACCGGTTCATCGGCCACGGTGAAGCCTGCCTTGTCCGGTCGGGCTCTGCTCCGCCGAGAGTCCTCGTTCGACTCGGCCGGGCTCTCGTCTCGAGCCAGGCCCGTACCATCGATGGTGCCCGTACGCTCGTCCGAGAGCTGCGTGCGTCGCGGGCGGTTGTTCGAGAGGGTGGTTTTGGGGGCTCCCCTCTTTCCCGCCGATCCCAGCATCAGGGGCTTGGTTTCGGGCGCCTGTGCCGCGCCGCCGAGCACCGACAGCTCGCCGGAAGCGCCAGCGCTCCCCATGGCAGAGCCAGAATCGGCGCGTGCTCCGAAGGCGTTCCCGCGCGGTCCAACGACGGCCGGCGCGGGAGCGCGCGGTTTGGCCGTGGGGCGCCGTCGGACCTTGCCTCGTCGCGGCTTTCGTCGTCGGGTCTTGCGCTCAGCTTTAGCGCGTTTGGTGGTCGCGCGCGGGGCCTTGTCTTGCCCACCCCACTTGTCGTCCTTGGGGGGCGGGGGCGGCGCAGCGACAGGGGCGGGCGGGGGGGCGGTCTGCGAGGATGGACTCGAAGTCCCCTGGTTGGATGTCCCCGCGGTTTCGAGGTCCACCGCGCCTTCTGTCGCGACAGCGGCGGCGGGCTCATCCTTCAACGTCAGGTCGTCGCTCGCCTTGTCCGCGCAGCTCAGGACGCCCAACGCGAGGGCCGTGAGCGAGAGCCTCCGCCACGGGCTACGCGCGCCGCTCATGGCGCTCCTCCAGCCTGCGCTGTCGCCGGCGGCTGGCCGATCTGACGTCGACCCGCCATCACCAGAGCGTCGCTCAGCGCTCTCGACCCTCCTTGCGTCAGCCACGCCTGAAAGCTCCGCACCATCCTCACCTCGCGTTGACTTGGCGCGAGCTGGGCCGCCTTGGCGAGCATGGCGTGGGCCTCCTGGCTTCGGCCGTGCTTGACCTTGAAGCCCGCCTTGATGAGCGCCTCGGCCACGGAAAAGCTCGCGTAGTTACGCGCCACGGCCAGGTGGCGTATCTCGCTCTGGGGGGTGCCGTCGATGGCCACCGAGACCTGCGCGGTCGCGTTACGCAGGTTCACCATGTCTTTGTATTTGATGGTGACGTCCGCCACGGCGCCCGGCCGCTCGACCCACAGCTCCACCAGGATGACGTGGGAGTCGCCGCCGTAGAAATAGGGGATGTTGGTCTGGATCCCGTCGTCGTCGTCACCTCGGTCCGCCTTGACTCCCAGCGTCTTGGACAAGGCCACGTCGACGGCTTTTTCGCGCGCTTTGAGCTGAGTGACCTCGTCGGGGTCGAGCACGCGGCTGCCGATCACCCGGACCGCTCCCACGCCGCTGGCCAGCCGCACGTTGACGCGGAGCAGCCGGGCTACGACCTTGCTCAGGGCGTCCAGCTCTTGGCCGATGGCCGCCCCGGCCTGGCCGCGCTCGGGGCGATGGTAGTTGCCGTGGCCCTTGCTGGCCACCGGCCACCAGGCTCCCCTGCGCCCGCGGCCTCCCGCGCCCATCTCGATGACCGAGGTGACGACTCCGGCTCGGGTCAGCGCGTCCGCCGCGGCGCTCGCCGCGTTGACTCGGTGAGGGGCTTCGCCTGCGGTGACCAGCCACACCGTCTGGGTGCCCGGCACCTGAGCGACCTCTGTGGCGGCGCGCCGCAACAGCTGCCCCGCCTTGGCCAGAGCAGCTGCCGGCGTGGCCCTGGTTTGAGGCCCCGCTCGGGGTAGCCGCTCCAGCATCCGATCGAGGCCCACCTCCAGGGTGGCGATCCGCTGCACCGGGGCGACCACTTGGCTACCTCCGTCCGCCGTCACGACGATGATCCCCAACCGATCGAGGACGCCGAGCCTGGCGATGGCCGAGCGGATCAGCCCGTTGGCGGCGCGCAGCGTGCCCTTCATGAGGGGCGCGTCGAGCACCAGGACCACGTCCAGCGGAGGCCGTCGCCAGCCGTAGCGGGTGCTCCCCTGAAGCCCGACCTGCAATAACACGCGCTGCGGCCGGTTCAGCCACGGGGTCGCCAATCGCGCGCTCAGCCCGATGCCAGCAACGCCTGGCGCGTCGAAGTCTTGTGGGTGGCTGCGAGCCAGGTCGAGGATGCGTTGCCGCGCGTCGGGTAGCTGGGCCTTGAGGCGTCGCAGCCGCTCCATCACGCCGGCGTTGCCGCCCTGATAGGTCGGCTCGAAATAGAACATCCGTGGGAGCAGCCTCCGTGGCTTCTCGAACACGTTCGGCAGCGGCCGGTGCCGGAACCGATCCTCTTCACCGTCAGAGTAGTAGCCGGCGAGACCGCGCGCAGAGCCATCGCGGCTGGTCCCGAGCCGAGCACGCAGCCCGCTGTCTTTGTCATCTTTCTCCGTCTTCTCCTCCTCGTTCGTCTGGTCCAGCTCGTCGCCGCTCGTCTCGGTGCCGATGACGATCGAGCGGGGGGCGGGTCGCCGAGGCGTGATCGGCTGTGAGGCTGGAGCCATCGACCCGGGAGGGGGGGGCGCGTCCGGCTTGGCGTCCCGCTTTTTCGCCAGGCGGCTGTTGCCCGGTCCCGCCCTCCGCGCGAAGCGATCGGCCCGAGGTTTCTTGGCGTCTTCAACCGGCACCTGGCTCACGTCCCGGTCACCGTCCACATCGTCCGCCTGCTCCTCATCCGCTTCGACCTCTGCTTCACCGCCCTCGCCCTGGCCGGCGGCCGAGAGCTTCTCAGGAGAAGGGGCCACCACCAGGTCCAGGACGCGCGCGTTGCCATCGGAGAGCGCTTTTTTGCTGTCGGCTTTGCCTTCGGACTTCTTCTTCTGCTCGCTGCCCCTTTGTTTCTGCGATGCCGAGGTGGCCGCGGCGGGCTCCGCGGAACCGAACGTGCAGCTGGAGGTCACCCATACGAGGCACGTGACGAGGGCGATGGCGAGACGAGGGCCCATCAGTCGTCCTCTCCTCGGGCACGCCACGTCCACACCGCGACAGCGGTCAGGATCATGATGCCGATGATGGCCTCACCGACCCCGATCCCCCAACCGACCGCTTTGAGGACCAGCGCCGCGACACCGACCAGCAGCGCGGCGAAGCCGCTGAGGCCAAGGGGCTCTTGAGCTACCCGGCGCCGGACCACCAGGATCAACAACGCCAACGCGAGCAGCGACAGCAGCAGGGCTACCCAGCTACCCGGCGTCGAGGCGAAGCTCAGCGTGATCTCCGGCGCGTCTCCCTTCGCCCGCAGCTCCTCGATGGTGAACAGCCGGGTGTTGTATTCGTCGGGGTTGGGGAGCCGCGTCAACATCTTGACCCCGGACGAGAGCACCGCGGGGGGCCGATACATGTCGTCGCCCTTCTCCTTGAGGTGCTCGGCCGTCACGCCGAAGACCGCAAACTCGACCGGGGTGCGGACCAGCCATTGGACGTCGCCCACCCGCACGTCGGATCTGGGCGCCACGAGCGTCCTGCGCCCAAAGAAGCCCAGCTCCTCGTCGCGGACCTCGTAGACCACCGTGACGACGGTCTGCTGATTCTTGGGCAGCGGAATCGTCAGCGCGCCACCGTCTTTGTTGGCTTTTACCGCCTCACCTCCTGCGAACACCTTGAGCACCGCCGCGCCCTCCGGCGTCTCCAGCCGCATGTAGCGTTGCTGCTCGTTTTGGACCACGTAGGTCGCAGCGGTCTTGAAGTGCCCGTCGCTGAACACGGTGGTCTCGAACCAGGCCTGGGTCACGATGGCCTTGAGTGTCTCGACCACCTCGTGCCGCTTGACGCCAAGCTGCAGCGACCAGTTTGCCCGACTGTAGGTGTAACCCAGCTGCACCTTCCCCCCGCGCATCGTGATGGCGTTGGGCAGCTCTCCGACGTCGACCCGGCGGAGCTCTTTGGGCTCCAACGGGGTGACCTCGATGCCGGGCTCAGCGGTCAGCCCGATGGCGCCTGACTCGACCGCGGCGCCGAGCACCTTGAGGCCCGGTAGTGGCAACGTGTCGATGTTTTTGTCCAGCAGCATCTCGTAGACGACGTCCAGCTGGATGCCACCCTCGAGCGCCTGCGTGAACTTCAGCTCGTACACCGCGTAGCCCTCTGGCGCCTTGACGCCCTTGGCCAGCTCCGGCTCTTTGGCCTTGCTCGGGAATCGCCAGTGCAGCGGCTTTACGCCGTCGCTCGGGAGCGCCACCAGCAGCGAGTCGCGGCGCCCCGTCTTGATGCTGACGTTTACCTGCGACTTGGCCTCCAGCACCCCCTCTTTGACGGTGTAGAGGGTGTTCGCCGCCGCGTCGAAGCGCACCTCGCGGACTTTGGCAGCCTCGATGGGTGCCTTGATCTGGCCTGGCGCCTCTACATGACGGAACACCTGGCTGGGCTTGTGCACCAGGTCCTTGCGGATGTCGCTCGGGAGGTCGTTGGCGCCACCCTTGGTAAACACCTGTCCGGCTGGTGCGCCCGCCCCGAAGCCGACCTTGTCGCCGTAGTGCCAGCGCGTGGCGCCGTTCACGCTGTACGAGTTGGTGGCGACCTTCTCCACGATGACGCGGTCCACCCGGCCATCGCCCCCGCCACCGCCCTTTGTGATTCCGTCCAGCATTGGTATGTTCGGCTTACGGGTGGATTGGCGG